>NZ_JBHTST010000001.1:0-166700 GCF_042794995.1 Streptomyces sp. NPDC056503 | reverse complement strand
GGGCGGGGCCGCGGGGCGCCTCGGCGGCGTCGTGGGACGAGGTCACGCGGAGTCACCCTCACGCATCGGGACCCGGACGCCCTTCTCGTCGGCGACGCGCTCCGCGATGTCGTAGCCGGCGTCGACGTGCCGGATGACGCCCATGCCGGGGTCGTTGGTGAGCACGCGGCGGATCTTCTCGCCGGCGAGCTTGGTGCCGTCGGCGACGGAGACCTGGCCGGCGTGGATGGAGCGGCCCATGCCGACGCCGCCGCCGTGGTGGATGGAGACCCAGGAGGCGCCGGAGGCGACGTTGACCATGGCGTTGAGCAGCGGCCAGTCGGCGATCGCGTCGGAGCCGTCGAGCATGGCCTCGGTCTCGCGGTACGGGGAGGCGACCGAGCCGCAGTCGAGGTGGTCGCGGCCGATGGCGAGGGGGGCGGCGAGGGTGCCGTTGCCGACCATGTCGTTGAACATGTCGCCGGCCTTGTCGCGCTCGCCCTGGCCGAGCCAGCAGATGCGGGCCGGGAGGCCCTGGAAGTGGACGCGCTCGCCGGCCATCTTGATCCAGCGGTGGAGGGACTCGTTCTCCGGGAAGAGGTCGAGGATCGCCTTGTCCGTCTTGTGGATGTCGCTCGCCTCGCCGGAGAGGGCGGCCCAGCGGAACGGGCCCTTGCCCTCGCAGAACAGCGGGCGGATGTACGCGGGCACGAAGCCGGGGAAGGCGAAGGCGCGGTCGTAGCCGGCGAGCTGGGCCTCGCCACGGATCGAGTTGCCGTAGTCGAAGACCTCGGCGCCGGCGTCCATGAAGCCGACCATGGCCTCGACGTGCTTCGCCATCGACTCGCGGGAGCGCGTGGTGAAGCCGGCCGGGTCCTTGGCCGCCGCGTCGGCCATGTCGTCGAAGGCGACGCCGATCGGGAGGTACGCGAGCGGGTCGTGGGCCGAGGTCTGGTCGGTCACGATGTCGATCGGGGCGCCCTCGGCGAGCATCCGCGGGAGCAGCTCGGCGGCGTTGCCGAGGAGGCCGATGGAGAGCGGGCGGCGGGCGTCGCGCGCCTCGACGGCGAGCTGGAGGGCGTGGGCGAGGTCGTCGGCCTTCACGTCCAGGTAGCGGTGCTCGATGCGGCGCTCGATGGCGCGCGGGTCGACGTCGATGCAGATCGCGACGCCGTCGTTCATCGTCACGGCGAGCGGCTGGGCGCCGCCCATGCCGCCGAGGCCGGCGGTGAGGGTGATCGTGCCCGCGAGGGTGCCGTTGAACTTCTTCGCGGCGACGGCGGCGAAGGTCTCGTAGGTGCCCTGGAGGATGCCCTGGGTGCCGATGTAGATCCAGGAGCCGGCCGTCATCTGGCCGTACATCGTGAGGCCGAGGTGCTCCAGGCGGCGGAACTCCTCCCAGTTGGCCCAGTCGCCGACCAGGTTGGAGTTGGCGAGGAGGACGCGCGGGGCCCACTCGTGCGTCTGCATGACGCCGACGGGACGGCCGGACTGGACGAGCATCGTCTCGTCCTGCTTGAGGGTGCGCAGGGTGCGGACCATGGCGTCGAAGGAGCGCCAGTCGCGGGCGGCCTTGCCGGTGCCGCCGTAGACGACGAGCTTGTCCGGGTGTTCGGCGACCTCGGGGTCGAGGTTGTTCTGGAGCATCCGGAGGGCGGCCTCCTGCTGCCATCCCAGGGCGCTCAGTTCCGTACCGCGCGCTGCTCGTACGGGGCGGGGTCCTGACATGGCGGTGCCTCCTCGAATGTCGTTCAGATATTCACATCCTGACTTGCTGAATACTTGTAGTCAACAGGGCGCGGCCGCCCCGCCCCGCGAACCGGGCCCCGGACGCCCCCGTGACGCCCCGCGCCCGGCCCGCCAGGATGGACCCCATGGCCTCCTACCGCCGCGATCTCGCCGTCCGAGCCGCCGTCGCCCAAGGACTCCTCACCCCCGAAGCCCCCGTCGTCGCCCTCCTCGACACCGCCGGCATCCGCGCCTCCGCCGCCGCCCTGACCAGCGCCTTCGCCACCGTCACCCGCGCCGAGACGCTGCACGCCTTCGCCGTGAAGGCCGCCCCGCTCGTGCCCGTCCTCCGGCTCCTCGCCGAGGCGGGCATCGGCGCCGAGGTGGCGAGCCCCGGCGAGCTGGCCCTCGCGCGGGCCGCCGGACTGCCCCCGTCCCGCACCGTCCTCGACTCGCCCGCCAAGACGCCCGCCGAACTGCGCGAGGCCCTCGCCCTCGGCATCGCCGTCAACGCCGACAACCTCCAGGAGCTGGCCAGGATCGACGCCCTCGTCGCCTCCGCCCCCACCGCCTCGCCGCTCGGCCTCCGGGTCAACCCGCAGGTCGGCGCGGGGACGATCGGCGCGCTGTCCACCGCCACCGCCACCTCCAAGTTCGGGGTCGCGCTGCGCGACGAGGGCGCCCGCGAGGCCGTCGTCCAGGCCTTCCTGGACCGGCCCTGGCTCACCCGGCTGCACACCCACACCGGCTCCCAGGGCGTCCCGCTCACCCTGATGGCGGAAGGCGTCCGGGCCGCGTACGAGCTGGCCGAGGAGATCAACGCCAAGGCGGGCCACCCCCGGATCGACACCCTCGACATCGGCGGCGGCCTCCCGGTGAACTTCGCCTCCGACGAGGAGACCCCCACCTACGCCGCGTACGCCCGGCTGCTCGCCGACACCGTCCCCGGCCTGCTCGACGGGCGCTACCGCCTGGTCACCGAGTTCGGGCGCTCCCTGCTCGCCAAGCACGGCACGGTCCTCACCCGCGTCGAGTACACCAAGACCGCCGGCGGGCGCCCGATCGCCGTCACCCACGCCGGCGTCCAGCTCGCCACCCGCACCGTGTACGCCCCCGAGGCCTGGCCGCTGCGGATCCTCGCGTACGACCCCGAGGGCCGCCCCCGGACCGGCGAGGTCACCGTCCAGGACGTGGCCGGCCCCGCCTGCTTCGCCGGCGACCTGCTCGCCGCCGGCCGCGCGCTGCCGCTGCTCCACCCGGGCGACGTGGTCGCCGTCCCCGACACCGGCGCGTACGCCTTCGCCCACCACTACGCCTACAACAGCCTGCCCCGCCCCGCCGTGCACGGATTCACCGTCACCGGCGACGGCGCGGTCGCCTTCGCGACCGTCCGCCCGGCCCAGACCGCGGCGGAGCTCGTCGCCGAGGCGGGCGGCGCGCACGCCGACGCGCTCGTCCGGTAGCGCGGGTCCGGGACAGCCACTTCGATGGAGCCATGACCACCACCACCGTCGTCGTGGAGCGCCGGGTCGCCGCCTCGCCCGGCCGCGTCTGGGAGGCGATCACCGACCTGCCGGACATGCCCCGGGTGCTGTCCGGCGTCCAGCGGGTCGAGGTGCTCACCGAGGGCGGCTTCGGCGTGGGCACCCGCTGGCGGGAGACCCGGAGGATGCTCGGCAAGGAGGCCACGGAGGAGATGACCGTGACCGAGTGCGAGCCGCCCGACCGGTACGTGACGGTCGCCGACTCGCACGGCATGCACTACGTCTCCGAGCTCTCGCTGCGCACCGACGGCCCCGAGGGCAGCGTGCTGCGGATGTCCTTCTCCGCCCGCCCGGCACAGGGCCGCCGGCAGAACCTCCTCGCGCGCCTCCTCGCCCGGTTCGGCGCGAAGGCCGTCTCCAAGGCGCTCGCGAAGGACCTGGAGGACATCGCGAGGACGGTCGAGAGCCGCTACTGACGACCTCCGCCGGACGCTTCTCTACCTGATTCCGGTCACCCGTAGGCATGTTCCGATGGAAAATGCCAGAACTCCCTCCCGGGGCCACGCCGTTCAGTAACGTCACCGTCACTGCCGTTGCTCGCACGCCGTATCGGGAGGGGAACCCGCGTGCCCGGAATCGACGAGTGCCTGAAGGAGGCCATGGCCGTGCCGGGTGCCCGCGGCGCCTGGCTGGTCGACTGGAACAGCGGCCTCGCGCTCGGGACCGCGGGCGAGTCGCCGGTCGGAGACCACGAGACGACGGCCGCCGAGACCGCCGAACTAGCCAGGGCGGCCGCCGAGTTCGACTCCTTCACCACAGTCGCCGGAGACACCGGGGAGACGGAGGACGACGACGGCGAACCACCCGTCGAGGACCTTATCGTCACCACCCGGGCCGGGTACCACATCCTCCGCTTCGTCCGGACCTCCTTCGACAGCAGCGTCTTCCTCCACCTCTGGCTCGACCGCGACACCGGCAACCTCGCCCTCGCCCGCATCCGCCTCGGCGACCTCGCCGAGCGGCTGGTCCTCGGATGAGCGTCTCCCCCATGCTCGTCCGGCTCGCGGCGGAGCGGGCCACCGGCGCCCTGCTGCGCGACCACGGCACCCTCTACCTCGTCGACGGCCGCGTCGTGCACGCCGAGAGCCCCGCCGCCCCCGGCATGGACGTCCTGCTCACCACCGCCGGGCGGCTGCCCCGCGAAGGCTGGGACGAGGCCGTCGACCGGGCCGGCGCCCACCGCGCGGTCGGCCGCTTCCTCGTCGACAGCGGCCGGCTGCGCGACGGCGAGCTGGAGATCTGCCACCTCGGCGCCGTCTTCGACGCCGCCTTCTTCGCCCTCTCCCCCACCAGCGGCCCCACCCGCTTCCGGTACGGCGTCGGCCACTGGTTCGGCACCGTCCGGCCGGTCTCCGCCGAGGCCGTCGAGCGCGAGACCCTCCGCCGCCGCGAACTCCTCGACGCCGTCTGGCCGTACCCCTCCGTCGACGCCGCCCCCGTGGTGCCCCGCCCGGCCGCCCCCGGCCAGGGCGTCGGCGCCCGCCGGCGCGCCCTGCTCGCCGCCGCCGACGGCCTCCGCACCCCCGCCGAGCTGGCCCGGCTCCTCGGCCGCCCCGCCTTCCACACCCTCCTCGACATCCGCAGGCTGGCCGCCGCCGGACTCGTCGAGACCCCGCTCGACGCGGCCCCCGACGCCACCCCCGCTCCCCCTCCCCCGGTCTTCCCCCCGGTGCCCCCGGTGACCGACCCCGACATCGCCCTGCTGCGCCGGCTCCGTGACGCCCTGGAGGCACACCTGTGATGAGGCGTGCTCTGCGCCTGCGCGCCGAGAGGAGACAGTTGATGACAGCCGAAGCCGAGGTGCTCGGCGAGCTCAGACGCCTGCGCGCCCGGCTGCCCCAGCTCACCGGTGCGCTCGCGGCCAGCGCCGACGGCCTCGTCCTCGCCCACGACACCGTGGACGGCGCCGCGGAGAACGTGGCCGCGCTGACCGCCGCGGCGCTCGGCGTCGGCCGGCGGCTCACCGAGTCCACCGGCCAGGGCGGCTTCCGCGAACTGCTGGTACGCGGCGAGGACGGATACGTCGCCACGTACGCGGCCGGCGGCTCCGCCGTCCTCACCCTGCTCGCCGAACCCCGCATCAACGTGGGACGGCTCCACCTGGAGGCCCGCCGGGCCGGCGTCCGCATCGGCGAACTCGTCGACGGGGCGCTGGACCGCCGCGAGCCGCACTGACCCCTCCACCCCTCACTCGGAGAAACCGAACCGATCCAGAAGGAAGCGACACCATGGCGAACACCGAGACCTCCCTCAAGGAAGCGGCCTCGATCGAGGGCGCGATCGGCGCGGCCCTCGTCGACTACACCAGCGGCATGGCACTCGGCACCATAGGCGGCGGCAAGGAGCTGGACCTGACCGTCGCCGCCGCGGGCAACACCGACGTGGTCCGGGCCAAGGTCCGGACCATGGAGATGCTGGGCCTCAACGAGGAGATCGAGGACATCCTGATCACCCTCGGCACCCAGTACCACCTCATCCGCCTGCTCAAGGGACGCGGCAACAACGGCCTCTTCCTCTACCTGGCGCTGTCCAAGGACCGGGCCAACCTGGCGATGGCCCGCCACCAGCTGAAGAAGATCGAGGCGGAGCTGGACATCTGACCCCCGGGGCCGACTACTCGACGAACAGTCCCCGCTCCGCCGCCTTCGCGTCGAACTGCTCCAGACGCGCCTGCGCGTCGGGCAGCTCGTCCGCCATGGCCTCCAGGAGGACCCGGCCGAGGAGCATCGGCGCGCAGGCGGTGTCGAAGGCGAGCCCGGTGCCGACGGCGGCCGGGATGAGCAGGTCGGAGTGGGCGGCGACGGGCGCGAAGGCGGACTCGGCCACGGTCACCACCGTGAGGCCGGCCGCCCGCGCGTACTCCAGCGCCTCGACGACCTCGCGGGGATGCCGGGGCAGCGCGAAGCAGAGCAGCGCGGTGGCCCCGGCCCGTACGGCCGCGTCGATCCGGTCGGTGAGCATCGAGCCGCCCTCGTCGAGCAGCCGGACGTCCGGGTGCACCTTGGCGGCGAAGTACGCGAAGCCGCGGGCCTGCGAGGAGGCGGCGCGCAGGCCCAGGACGAGGAGCGGGCGGGAGCCGGCGAGCAGCCGTCCGGCGCGCTCCACGGGCGCGGGGTCGGCAAGCAGCCCGGCGAGGTGCCGCAGGTTCTCGATCTCGGCGAGGACGGCCTGCTGGTACTCGTTGTGCCCGCCCTCCGCCTCCCCGGCCGGGGTGGCGGGACCGGGCGGCGCGACCTCCCGCAGATGGCGGCGGAGCGCCGGGTAGCCGTCGAAGCCGAGGGCGACCGCGAAGCGGGTGACGGAGGGCTGGCTGACGCCGGCGAGCTCGGCGAGCTCGACGCTGGAGAGGAAGGGCGCGTCGGCGGCCCGCCGGACCATGCAGTGGGCGATGCGCCGCTGCGTGGGCGTGAGCCGGTGCCCCTCGAAGAGCGCCTGGAGCCGCCCGGCCGGGCTGTCGCTCATGCCGTCCCCCTTCATCCCATTCATCCCTGACCCTGTCTGCATAAGGATATGCAGAGGGGGTGGAGGGACGGACGAGGCGTCATGGTCACGCCATGACGTCCGGTTCGTCCGAGGGCTGTAACAAACGCGGGATGCCGGTGGACCCGCACCCCCACGCGGAAAGAATAGCGACGTCGCCGACAGACCGGCCGGCTCCGGCCCGGCCGACGGGGGAAGAGGAAACGACATGAACTCCAAGACGGTCAGGGCCCGTTCGGGACGCCGAGGCCTGCGCGGCGCCGCCCTCGGCGCGGCCGTGGTCGCGGCCCTGCTGACCACCACCGCCTGCCAGGGCGACGACGACCCGGCCGCCGCGCCCAGCGCCGGCGCCCCGTCGACCGCCGCCCCCTCGGGCTCCGCGTCGGCCGGGGGCGGCACTCCCGAGACCACCGCGCCCACGGGCGACTCCGGGACCGGCGGCGCCACCCCCTCGGCCACGGGCACCGGGGACAGCGGCGAGACCGGTGGCGGCAACGGCACCGAGTACGCCGACTGCGAGGCCTCCGGCCTGGGCACCGAGGTCGAGCTCCAGGACGAGCGCGGGGAGACCCCCCGGCACTTCCTGCTGACCGTCACCAACCGGAGCAAGACGCCGTGCGTGCTCAACGAGGCGCCGATCGTACGGCTCAAGGCCGGGAACTCCGCCCCGATCGTCGAGACGCTCGGCGAGCCGGACAGTGAGCCGGTCGTCGTCGAGGGCGGCGGCAAGGCCTACGCGGGCCTGTACGTCTTCGGCAACGACGAGGGCGGCGAGGCGGAGTACGACCAGTCCGACCGGTTCACCGCCACCCTGGTCGCCGGCGAGGGCACCGAGCTGAACGGCACGCTGGTCTTCGACCTGCCCGACGGTCTCGGCACCGTCTCCGTCGACGACGCGGCGCGGGTCAACGGCTGGGCCGGCACCGAGGGCCTGGCGATGCGCCCGATCACGCAGCTCTGACCCTCCGGGAGGAGTGACGCGGGGACCGCCGCACCCCCATCGCTGGGGGGCGGGACGACGGCGGTCCCCGCGGGGGACACGGGCCCGGGTTCAGGGCCGGTCTCCGCGTCCGCGGCGTCTTCAGAGGTCCGGGAGCCGCTCCGGAGGTTCCGTGACGCCGACGGAGACCACTCTGCCGGAGGCGTGTTAAGCGGGTGCTGCGCGGACGTGACGCGCTCGTACCGTTTGCGCGAACGCCCGCGCGGCACCCGTCGGCCCCTCGGGGGTGCTACTTCGTGCCGCCGTTGGCCAGGAAGGCCAGCAGGTCCTGACGGCTGACGACGCCGGTGGGCTTGCCCTCGACGAGGACGATGGCGGCGTCGGCGTTGCCGAGGACCGACATCAGGTCGGCGACCGGCTCGCCGGAGCCGACCTGCGGCAGCGGCGCGGACATGTGGTCCTCCAGCGGGTCCTCCAGCTGGGCCTTCTGGGTGAAGAGGTGGTCCAGGAGCTCGCGCTCCACGACCGAGCCGATGACCTCGGCGGCCATGACGTCGGGGTGGCCGGCGCCGGGCTTCACGATCGGCATCTGGGAGACGCCGTACTCGCGCAGCACCTCGATGGCCTGGCCGACGGTCTCGTCCGGGTGCATGTGGACGAGCGAGGGCAGGCCGCCCGACTTGTGGCGCAGGACGTCGGCGACGGTGGCGGTGGCGGTGGACTCCAGGAAGCCGTAGTCGGCCATCCACTCGTCGTTGAAGATCTTCGACATGTAGCCGCGGCCCGAGTCCGGCAGCAGGACGACGACGACGTCGTCGGGGCCGAGCTCCTGGGCGACCTCCAGGGCGGCGACCACGGCCATGCCGCAGGAGCCGCCGACGAGCAGGCCCTCCTCCTTGGCGAGGCGGCGGGTCATCTGGAAGGAGTCCTTGTCGGAGACCGCGACGATCCGGTCCGTGACGTTCCGGTCGTAGGCGGTGGGCCAGAAGTCCTCACCGACGCCCTCGACCAGGTACGGACGGCCGGAGCCACCGGAGTAGACGGAGCCCTCGGGGTCGGCGCCGATCACCTTGACCTTGCCGCCGCTGGCCTCCTTCAGGTAGTTGCCGGTGCCGGAGATGGTGCCGCCGGTGCCGACGCCCGCGACGAAGTGGGTGATCTTCCCCTCCGTCTGCTCCCACAGCTCGGGACCGGTGGTCTCGTAGTGGGAGCGCGGGTTGTTCGGGTTGGAGTACTGGTCGGGCTTCCAGGCACCGGGCGTCTCGCGGACGAGGCGGTCCGAGACGTTGTAGTACGAGTCCGGGTGCTCGGGATCGACGGCGGTGGGGCAGACGACGACCTCGGCGCCGTAGGCCCGCAGCACGTTGATCTTGTCGAGGGACACCTTGTCCGGGCAGACGAAGATGCACTTGTAGCCCTTCTGCTGGGCCACGATCGCCAGGCCGACGCCGGTGTTGCCCGACGTGGGCTCGACGATGGTGCCGCCGGGCTTCAGCTCGCCGCTCTGCTCGGCCGCCTCGATCATGCGCAGGGCGATGCGGTCCTTGACCGACCCGCCGGGGTTGAAGTACTCGACCTTGGCGAGGACGGTGGCCTGAATGCCGGCCGTCACGTTGTTGAGCTTCACCAGCGGGGTGTTGCCGACGAGGCTGATCATCGAGTCGTGGAATTGCACCGTGTTCTCCGGGGTCTCCGTAATGGTGTGGCCAGCGTATGCGTAGTCGGGACGCCTTTCGGGGCAGTTAGACCTCGAACGGCTTGAAGGACCTGTGGGACCGCACGGCTCGAAGGAGGTGACGCCCGGGATGTCCAGGGCGAGGGTGGCACGCCGGATCGCGGCGGGAGCGGCGTACGGCGGCGGAAGCATCGGCCTGATCGGCGTGGCCGCGGTCGGGGTCCTGCTCGCGGAGGCGCAGCTCGCGAAGCGGACGGTGGGCACGGGGACGGCTCCCCTGCCGCCGGCGGTGGACGGGCTCTACGGCAGGGTCTTCGGCACGGAGGACCCGCTCCGACTGGCCCTTCTGGGTGATTCCACGGCCGCCGGGCAGGGGGTGCGCCGGGCGGGTCAGACGCCGGGCGCGCTGCTCGCCTCGGGGCTCGCGGCGGTCACGGAGCGGCCGGTGGTGCTGAAGAACGTGGCGCTGTCGGGAGCCCGCTCGGACGACCTGGAGCGACAGGTGTCGCTGCTGCTCGCGCAGCCGCTGGGGCCGCCGGACGTCTGCGTGATCATGATCGGGGCGAACGACGTGACGCACCGGATGCCCGCGACGGAGTCGGTACGGCTCCTGGCGGCGGCCGTGCGGCGGCTGCGGACGGCCGGGGCGGAGGTGGTCGTCGGCACCTGCCCGGACCTCGGCACGATCGAGCCGGTCTACCAGCCGCTGCGCTGGCTGGCCCGGCGGGCCTCCCGGCAGCTCGCGGCGGCGCAGACGATCGTGGTGGTGGAGCAGGGCGGGCGGACGGTGTCGCTGGGCGACCTGCTGGGCCCCGAGTTCGCGGCGAACCCGCGGGAGATGTTCGGGGTGGACCTCTTCCACCCGTCGGCGGAGGGGTACGCGACGGCGGCGATGGCCGTGCTGCCGACCCTGTGCGCCGCGCTCGGCGTATGGCCGGAACCCGACCGTCTGGAGCCGGGCCGCCGCGAGGACATCCTGCCGGTGGCGAAGGCGGCGGCGGAGGCGGTGAAGCAGGCGGGCACGGAGGTGACCGGTGCGCGGGCCCCGTGGGCGCTCCTGAAGCACCGGCGCCGGAGGCGGCTGACGGAGGCCGCGGAGGCGGAGGCGGGCGTCCCGGTGGAGGCGGGCGACGGCGCGGCCGAGGCCGGTGGCGGGGACGTACGGGGGCCCCGTCCGGACCCCCTGCCGCAGGACTCCCCGCAGACCTGAGCAAGCGCTTAGAAAAGAGGCCCTCGTCACACGCCGATCCCGGTGACCCCGCGCGGTACGTGCAGGTAACTTCCCCTTGAGTCCGACCGCCCACCAGCCTCCTGGAGCCGTGATGCCCGAAGCCGTGATCGTCTCGACCGCCCGTTCCCCCATCGGCCGGGCCTTCAAGGGCTCCCTGAAGGACCTGCGCCCCGACGACCTCACGGCCACGATCATCCAGGCCGCGCTCGCCAAGGTCCCCGAGCTCGACCCGCGCGACATCGACGACCTGATGCTGGGCTGCGGCCTCCCGGGCGGCGAGCAGGGCAACAACCTGGGCCGGATCGTCGCCGTGCAGATGGGCATGGACCACCTGCCGGGCTGCACCGTCACCCGCTACTGCTCCTCCTCGCTCCAGACCTCCCGGATGGCGCTGCACGCGATCAAGGCGGGCGAGGGCGACGTCTTCATCTCGGCGGGCGTCGAGATGGTGTCCAGCTTCGCCAAGGGCAACTCGGACTCGTGGCCCGACACCCACAACCCGCTCTTCGCCGAGGCCGAGGCCCGCACCGAGGCCGTCGCCGCCACCGAGGGCTCCACCTGGCACGACCCGCGCGAGGACGGCCTCGTCCCCGACGCGTACATCGCCATGGGCCAGACCGCGGAGAACCTCGCCCGCTGGAAGGGCATCAGCCGCCGGGAGATGGACGAGTTCGGCGTCCGTTCGCAGAACCTCGCCGAGCAGGCCATCAAGAACGGCTTCTGGGAGCGCGAGATCACCCCGGTGACGACCCCGGACGGCACGGTCGTCTCCGCGGACGACGGCCCGCGCGCCGGCGTCACCCTGGAGGGCGTACAGGGCCTCAAGCCGGTCTTCCGCCCCGACGGCCTGGTCACCGCCGGCAACTGCTGCCCGCTGAACGACGGCGCCGCCGCGCTCGTCATCATGTCGGACACCAAGGCCCGCGAGCTGGGCCTGACCCCGCTGGCCCGGATCGTCTCCACCGGCGTCTCCGGCCTCTCCCCCGAGATCATGGGCCTCGGCCCGGTCGAGGCGTCGAAGCAGGCGCTCCAGCGCGCCGGCCTGACCATCGGCGACATCGACCTCGCCGAGATCAACGAGGCCTTCGCCGCCCAGGTCATCCCCTCCTACCAGGACCTGGGCCTGGACCTGGACAAGGTGAACGTCAACGGCGGCGCCATCGCCGTCGGCCACCCCTTCGGCATGACGGGCGCCCGCATCACCGGCACCCTGATCAACAGCCTCCAGTTCCACGACAAGCAGTTCGGCCTGGAGACCATGTGCGTCGGCGGCGGCCAGGGCATGGCGATGGTCATCGAGCGGCTGAGCTGAGCCGTAGCGGAGGGTAGGGGTCGCCCGAGGAACGAGGGCGGCACCTGCCCGCAGCGGAGGCGAAGCCCAGCGCGACCGACAGACCGAGCGGCTGAGCCGATTCCGTGGCGGAAGGCAGGCCCGGTCTCCAGTGGCCGAGTGCGTCAACCTCCCCGCGTCCAAGCCGTGACCGAATCTCCCCCAGGATGTGACATACATCCCGGGGGAGTTCGTTTTCGCAGGTCAGAGCGGTTACGGGACTAAACACCCGGCCAAAATACCTGTCCGTTTCGTGACGTAATGCACTGACAGGGGGTCCCGACCCGCGACAAGCTGATGTAGGAAGTCGGGGGATCGACTCGAATCGGGAGTACGTCAGTGAGCGCCATGTCTCTTGCCCTGCTGCTGACCACCGCCGCTGCCACGGCCGTGGGCGCTGCTGCCCTGCACCACGTGCGGGGTCTCCGCAAGGAGGTCACCGCCCTGCGCACCGAGCTCGCCGCCGGCCGCGGCGTGACGGTCCCCGCGGCCCGCACCTCGCCCGCCGCCGAGATACGGGCCGCGGTCACGGAGGCCCTGGCCGAGGAGCGCGAGCGCGAGCTCGCCGAGGCGCGGGCCTTCTGGGCCGCGCAGGAGGCCCGGGACGCGGCCGACGCGCCCTCCGCCCTCCTCGGCGGCCTGGGCGGCGAGGAGTCCACCGGGCTCTTCGTGCCGCGCCAGACGGACTTCGTGGGCCTGGAGGCGATGGCTCTGGAGGCGATGGAGGCCGAGGCGGCCGCGCTCGACGGCATCGCCGACCCGGTGGACGACTTCCCCGAGTACCCGGAGGACTCCGCGGAGCTGGCCGCCGCCCGCCGCCGGCACCCCTCGCACCCGGACTTCGTGCCGGTGCAGACCCCGGTCGTCACGGACCACGAGCGCACGGTGGCGCGCCTGGAGGAGCTGGCCGACACGGCCACGGCCCTCACCGACGTCCGCCCCGGCCCGCTCGGCACCCTCGACGTGTACGTCTTCGCCGACGGCACCACGCTGTGTATGACCCCGGGCCACCGCGAGACCGCCGAGCGCCTCGCCGAAGCCCTCCGCTCCGGGCGCACCCCGGTCCTCCTCGGCGGCTCCGGCGTCTCCGGCGCCTTCGCCCTCACGTTCTCCTACGGCGAGTCCGACGAGGAGAACGTCTACATCCTCGCGGACCGCGTCATCGCGTCCCTCTAGTCCGCACCGCACCGCACCGCACCGCTCCGTACCGATCCGATCCGATCCGTACCGGCGGTGCGGGCCTCGGCCCGCGCAGCCTCCGCCGGCCCGCCTACAGCCCCGAGCGCTCCCGGGCCTCCCGTACCAAGCCCACGGCCTCGTCCAGCTCCCGTTCGCGGGAGGGGGACGGGGCCGTTCGCAGGATCTCGGCCAGGTCGTGGCCGGCCACGGCCAGCTGGTCGGCGACGGTGAAGACGCCCGCGTCGGGGATGATCCGGGGCTCCAGAGCGGGCGTCTCGGCGCGCTGCGCCCGCACCGCCAGCTCCCGGGCCAGGGCCAGCCCCTCCGCCGCCGCGCCCCGCTGGAGGCGGCTCTGCGGGGCCGCCCGGAGACGGTCGGCGAAGCGTTCCACGGCGGCGGTCAGTTCACTCGTATCCAGCACCCGGCCGACCCTACCCGGGCCCGGGGAGGGACGCGGAAGGGCCCGCCCGGCGAGTGCCGGACGGGCCCTTCCCCCGAGTCACGGGGTGCGTCAGTCGTCGCCCTGGAGGATCGACAGCAGACGCAGCATCTCCAGGTAGATCCACACCAGGGTCATGGTGAGACCGAAGGCGGCCAGCCAGGCCTCCTCGCGCGGGGCACCGTAGGTGATGCCGTCCTCGACCTGCTTGAAGTCGAGGGCGAGGAAGCAGGCGCCGAGGATGATGCCGATGACGCCGAAGAGGATGCCGAGGCCACCGCTGCGGAAGCCGAGGCCGTCACCGCCGGCGAAGACCGCGAAGAGCAGGTTGACCACCATGAGCAGCATGAAGCCCATGGCCGCGGCCATCACGAAGCCGGTGAAGCGGCGGTTGACCCGGATCCAGCCCATCTTGTACGCGATGAGCACACCGGCGAAGACCGCCATCGTGCCGAGGACGGCCTGGATGACCACGCCGTCGGCGATGTAGGTCGAGACGGCGGCCGAGATCACTCCGAGGAAGACGCCCTCGAAGGCCGCGTAGCCCAGGATCAGCGCCGGCGACGGCTTGCGCTTGAAGGACTGCACGAGCGACAGGACGAGCGCGACCAGGGCGGCGCCGATGGCGATGCCGTAGGACTTGCCGAGGTTCGCGGGGTCGACCGGCAGCAGCAGCCAGGACAGGACGGCGGTGAGCACGACCGTGCCGAGCGTCATGGCCGTACGGCTCACGACGTCGTCGATCGTCATCACGTTGCCGCGCGCCTGCTGCGGGGCGCCCGCCTGGACGTCCTGCGGCGCGTAGGGGTTGGTGGCGTACGGGTTGGTCGCACCCTCGGCGTACGGGTTACCGGTCGCGTACGGGTTCGCTCCGACGGCGGGGCCCCCGGCCTGCGGCTGCTGCGCGTTGAAGCCCGCGTAGCCGTTGTCGCGGCTGAACCCCCGTCGCGAGAAGACCGGGTTGCTGCTCCTCATCTCACTCCTCCTGGACGGCCGCACTGCGCGGCCTTGCGTCAAGGGTAATGGGTAGGCAAAAGAAACTCTCTAGTGCTCGGGGAGGATCTTTTGGAAGGAGAGGAGAGGAGGGGAGGGAGGGGTGGGCGGAGCCGATGACAGGAGGTGGGGAGGGGGGCGGTTCGCCGGGCCGCAGGGGTCTCCTGGGGCCCGGTGGTGCCCGGAACCGGACTTGAACCGGTACGGCCCGAAGGCCAGCGAGGTTTAAGCTCGCCGTGTCTGCTATTCCACCATCCGGGCGTTGCCGCGAATGTTCCGCGTTGGCACAGGAGCCTATCGGGGCCCTTCCCTCGTTCAGCGGTAACAAGGGCCCGATGTTGTCTTATTTTATTGACGCTTGAGGGTGCGTCAGTGCAGGTGAGCAGGGATTTCCCGGACTGTGACCGGGGTCGCGGGCACGAAGGCGCCACCCCTGGATTGACCAGATCTCGCCGCAGGTGTGTCACGTCCGCCGCCAGGCCGCCGTCGGGCCGCCGGTCAGGGTCGCCGTCATACCAGAGGAGGAGGCGAGGCGGCCGCGGTCCGACCCGAGAGGGCCCTCGGAACGGGCACGTGGACGGACGACCGGGACAAGAACGTTCGAAACGATGGAGTGGTTCCCGGAACACCGGGTTTCCGCTCATCCGATCGACCGTCGTGACAGGAGTCCCCTCGTGACCACCACCCCCACCGTGCCCCGCGTCACCGCGGTGGCCGCCCGCGCCACGGAACTCACGAAGGTCTACGGCCAGGGCGAGACCCAGGTGGTCGCGCTCGACCGGGTCAGCGTGGACTTCCGCCAGGGAGAGTTCACCGCGATCATGGGCCCCTCCGGCTCCGGCAAGTCGACGCTCATGCACTGCGTCGCCGGCCTCGACTCCTTCTCCTCCGGTTCGGTCCGGATCGGCGAGACCGAGCTCTCCACCCTCAAGGACAAGCAGCTCACCCAGCTCCGCCGGGACAAGATCGGCTTCATCTTCCAGGCGTTCAACCTGCTGCCGACCCTGACCGCCATGGAGAACATCACGCTCCCCATGGACATCGCCGGCCGCAAGGCCGACCAGGCGTGGGTCCAGAAGGTCATCGACATGCTCGGGCTCTCCGCCCGCCTCAAGCACCGCCCGACCGAGCTCTCCGGCGGCCAGCAGCAGCGCGTCGCCGTCGCCCGCGCCCTCGCCTCCCAGCCGGAGATCATCTTCGGCGACGAGCCCACCGGAAACCTGGACTCCCGCTCCGGCGCCGAGGTCCTCGGCTTCCTCCGGAACTCGGTCCGCGAGCTCGGCCAGACCGTCGTCATGGTCACCCACGACCCCGTCGCCGCCTCCTACGCGGACCGCGTGATCTTCCTGGCGGACGGCCGGATCGTCGACGAGATGCTGCGCCCCTCCGCCGACGGCGTGCTCGACCGCATGAAGGCCTTCGACGCCAAGGGCCGTACGAGCTGACGCGGACGCGCCGGCCCCGCACCTGACTTCCGTCCCGCCTTCCTCCAGGACCTCACCCATGTTCCGTACCGCCCTGCGCAACGTCCTCGCGCACAAGGCGCGGCTGCTGATGACCGTGCTCGCCGTGATGCTCGGCGTCGCCTTCGTCTCCGGCACCCTCGTCTTCACCGACACCCTCTCCCAGGCCTTCCGCGGCCAGTCCGCGAAGAGCTACGACGACGTGGCCGTCGCGGTCAGCCTCCGGCCGAGCCCGGAGGAGGCCGCCAAGAACCCGGGCCTCTCCCAGGCGACCGTCGACAAGGTCGCGAAGCTCGACGGCGTCACCGGCGTCCGGCCCCGCGTCGACGGCTTCGCCGGCGTGCCGGACGAGAAGGGGAAGCTGATCGGCTCCGGCTGGTCCAACAAGGGCACCAACTTCGCCCCCGGCCCCGACGGCAAGGACCCGGCCCTCGCCTTCGTCTCCGGCACCGGCCCCACCGAGCCCGGCCAGATCGCCCTCGACAAGGACACCGCCGACGAAGGCGGGTACCGGGTCGGCGAGCCGGTCCGCGTCGCCACCAACGGCCCGGTGAAGGAGTACACCCTCTCCGGCGTCTTCACCACGGAGGACGGCGCCGTCAACGCCGGCGGCAGCCTCGTCGTCTTCGACGCCCCGGTCGCCCAGAAGCTCTACCTGAAGCCCGGCTACTACTCCGACCTGAACGTCTCGGCCGCCCCCGGCACCGACGACGAGAAGCTCCGCGACGAGGTCCTGGAGGTCGTCCCGAAGGCGGCCACCGCCCAGACCGGCCAGGCCCTGGCCGACCAGCAGGCCCGCGACATCGAGTCCGGCCTCGGCGTGCTCAACCAGATGCTGCTCGGCTTCGCCGGCATCGCGCTCTTCGTCGGGATCTTCCTGATCGCCAACACCTTCACCATGCTGGTCGCCCAGCGCACCAAGGAACTGGCCCTGATGCGCGCGGTCGGTGCCTCGCGCAAGCAGATCACCCGCTCCGTCCTGGCCGAGGCCGGCATCGTCGGCGTGGTCGCCTCCGCGATCGGCTACGTGCTCGGCATCGGGCTCGCCGTGGGCCTGCGCTCCGGCATGGCCGCCTTCGACATGAAGGTCCCGGCCGGCGACCTGGTCCTGGGCGTCACCCCGGTCCTCTCCGCCTTCGGCGTCGGCGTCGTCATCACCATGCTGGCCGCGTGGCTGCCCGGCCGTCGCGCCGCGAAGATCCCGCCGGTCGCCGCCATGAACAGCGTCCACGCCACCCCGAACGCCAAGTCGCTCGTCGTGCGGAACGCGATCGGCGCCGCGATCACCGCCATCGGCGCCGTCCTGATCGTGCTCGGCGCCAACGCGGGCGGCGACGAGGGCCGGATGACCATCGCGGGCGGTGCCTTCACCACCCTCATCGGCGTCATCATCCTCATCCCGTTCCTGTCCCGGCCCGTGATCGCGCTGATCCGCCCCTTCTTCGTGAAGGCCTTCGGGATCTCCGGCAAGCTCGCCGGCCTCAACGCGGTCCGCAACCCGCGCCGCACCGGCGCCACCGCCTCCGCCCTCGCCATCGGCCTCACCCTCGTCACCGGCCTCACCGTGATCGGCGTCAGCGCCGGCCAGGCCATCGACAAGATGACCGTCGACAACATCAAGGCCGACTACATGGTCTCCATGGCCAGCGGCGAGGGCCTGTCGCAGGAGGCCCTGACGGCCCTGGAGAAGACCCCGGGCGTCACCGCGGTCTCCCCGCAGCAGGCCGGCGGCCTCGACATCAAGGGGAAGTACGTCTCCGCCTCCGGCATCACCCCCGGCGCCATCGAGAAGGTCCTGAAGGTCGACGTCGTGGAGGGCTCGCTCGCCGGGCTCGCCGACGGGCAGATCGCCGTCGCCGACGAGACCGCCGCCAAGCGCGGCCTGAAGGTCGGCGCCTCCGTCCCGGTCGAGTACCTGGACAAGAAGAAGGGCACGCTGAAGGTCGCCGCGATCTACAAGGAGAGCGAGTTCCTCTCCCCCGTCCTCGTGGACACCACGATCCTCGACGCGCACGACCCGGAGAAGTACGTCCCGCAGATCTTCGTCTCCACCGACGGCGGCCCCAGCGACGCCAACGAGCAGGCGCTGATCAAGGCGATGGGCGACAACCCGGCCATCTCCGTCATGGACGAGAAGGACATCCGCGACACCTTCGGCGGGCAGATCAACCTGATGCTGAACATCATGTACGGCCTGCTCGCGATGGCCCTGATCATCGCCGTCCTCGGCGTCGTCAACACCCTCGCGATGTCCGTCTTCGAACGGCAGCAGGAGATCGGCATGATCCGGGCGATCGGTCTCGACCGGCGCCGGGTGAAGCGGATGGTCCGCCTGGAGGCCGTGGTCATCTCCGTCTTCGGCGCGGTCGTCGGCATCGGCCTCGGCACCTTCCTCGCCTGGGCCCTCGGCAAGACCTTCGAGTCGAGCCTCCCCGGCTACGGCCTGGTCCTCCCCTGGGAGCGGATCGGCCTCTTCCTGGCCCTGGCCGCCCTGGTCGGCGTGCTCGCCTCGCTCTGGCCGGCCCGCAGCGCCGCCCGCCTGAACATGCTCACCGCCATCAAGGCCGAGTAGCCCCACCGGTACGACGAGAGGGCCGGTGTTCCCACGGGAACACCGGCCCTCTCCCCTTTTCCTTCCCCTACTCCGTCCACTCCCGCGTCCGCAGCGGCAGCCCGCTCGTCCCCGACGGCGGCGTCCGCACCGCCAGGAACTGGTTCACGCCGATCCGGTTGCGCTCGAAGGAGACCGCCGAGGCCGCCATGTAGAGCCGCCAGATCCGCGCCCGGCCCGGCGAGGTCAGCCGGACCGCCCGGTCCCACTCCTTCTCCAGGTTCGCCACCCAGCGGCGCAGCGTCAGCGCGTAGTGCTCGCGGATCGCCTCCACGTCCCGGACCTCGAAGCCGGCGTCCTCCAGGGTCGTCAGGGTGCGGCCCATCGGGGCGAGTTCGCCGTCGGGGAAGACGTACGCGTCGATGAAGGGGTCCACGTGGTACGCCTCCTCGTCGGGCTCCGGGCGGCGCGAGATCTGGTGGTTCAGGAGCCGTCCGCCGGGCTTCAGGAGGCCGTACAGGAGGTCGGTGTACTCCCGGTACCTCTCCGCCCCCACGTGCTCGGCCATGCCGATCGAGGAGATCGCGTCGAACGGCCCGTCGGGCACGTCCCGGTAGTCCTGGACCCGGATCTCGATCCGGTCGGTCAGGCCCTCCTCGGCGATCCGCTTGCGGGCGAAGGCGGCCTGTTCGCGGGAGAGGGTGACGCCGACGACCCGGGCGCCGTACTCACGGGCCGCGTGGATCGCCATCGAGCCCCAGCCGCAGCCCACGTCGAGCAGCCGGTCGCCCTCCTTCAGGGCCAGCTTGCGGGCGACGAGGTCCAGCTTGTCGCGCTGGGCCTCCTCCAGGGTCCCGTCCCCGGTCCAGTAGGCGCACGAGTAGACCATCGAGGGGCCGAGCACCAGCGCGTAGAAGTCGTTGCCCACGTCGTAGTGGTGGCTGATCGCCTGCCGGTCGCTGCGCCTGCTGTGCCGGCCGCCGCTGCGGCCCCTCGCCTCCTCGGCCGGCGGCTTCGGGGGCGGCAGCGGCCCGGCGAGCCGCAGCAGCGCCGCGGCGGCGGCCCGCATCCGGGGATCGCCCACGGAGGCGAGCAGGCCGCGGCTCTCCCCGCCGCGCTCCCAGAGCAGCCCGGAGAGCCGGTCCAGGGCCTCGTAGAGGTCGCCCTCCACGTCGAGTTCGCCGGCCACCCAGGCGCGGGCCAGGCCCAGTTCGCCGGGCTTCCAGATCATGCGGCGCAGCGCCTTGCGGTCCCGGATCACGAGGACGGGTCCTTCGCCCGCCGGGCCGGCCTCACTGCCGTCCCAGGCGCGCAGGCGCAGTGGGAGGGGACTTCCCAGCAGATCCTCGGCGAGAGTCGCGAGCCGCGTCGCGGCGTCGGCCATGGTGAAACACCTCCGTGGTCCTTGCCCCAGATTCGTCGTCACCAAGGGAACACCGTCGGTAGGGGTTTCCCATCCCGCCGCGACGCGGGAAGTGTCGGGAACACGCCGAAGGGCCGCCCGCACCACGGATGACGGACGGCCCTTCGGTACTGCGGGGTGTTACGACGCCTTGGCCTTCTCCGGGGCCGGGGCGGCCGCGGCGGGGGCCGGGGCGGGCTTGGCGGCCTCGTAGAACTCCTCGCGCGGCGTCTCCATGGCGCCGAGCGAGACGACCTCGCGCTTGAGGAACATGCCGAGGGTCCAGTCGGCGAAGACGCGGATCTTGCGGTTGAAGGTCGGCATCGCCATGCCGTGGTAGCCACGGTGCATGTACCAGGCGAGACGGCCCTTGAGCTTGATCTTGAACTTGCCCATGACGATCATGGCGACGCCCTTGTGCAGACCGAGACCGGCCACGGCGCCCTTGTTGGCGTGGCTGTAGTCCTTCTGCGGGAAGCCGCGCATGCCGGACACGACGTTGTCGCCGAGGATCTTGGCCTGGCGCAGGGCGTGCTGGGCGTTCGGCGGGCACCAGGCGCGCTCGGCCGGGACACCGGCCTTGATCGCGGCCAGGTCCGGGACCTGGGCGTTGTCGCCCGCGGCCCAGACGTAGTCCATGCCGTTGACCTGGAGCTTCTCGTTGCAGTCCACGTGGCCGCGGGGGCCGAGCGGCAGACCGAAGCGGGAGAGGGCCGGGTTCGGCTTGACGCCGGCGGTCCACACGATGGTGTTGGAGTCGACCTCGAGGCCGTTCTTGAGCACGACGTGGCCGTCCACGCAGGAGTCCATGGAGGTCTCCAGGTAGATCTCGATGCCGCGGCTCTCCAGGTGCTCCTTGCCGTACTGGCCGAGCTTGGGGCCCACCTCGGGGAGGATCTTGTCGGCCGCGTCGACCAGGACGAAGCGCATGTCCTCGCGCGAGACGTTCTGGTAGTACTTCGCGGCGTCGCGGGCCATGTCCTCGACCTCGCCGATCGTCTCGGCGCCGGCGAAGCCACCGCCGACGAAGACGAAGGTCAGGGCCTTGCGGCGGACCTCCTCGTCGGTGGTCGAGTCGGCCTTGTCCAGCTGCTCGAGGACGTGGTTGCGCAGGCCGATGGCCTCCTCGATGCCCTTCATGCCGATGCCCTGCTCGGCGAGGCCGGGGATCGGGAAGGTGCGGGAGACGGCACCCATCGAGATGACCAGGTAGTCGAAGGGCAGCTCGTACGCCTCGCCGACGAGCGGCGAGATCGTGGCGACCTTGCGGTCCTGGTCGATGGTGGTGACCCGACCGGTGAGCACCTCGGCTCCGCGCACGACGCGTCGCAGCGGGACGACGACGTGGCGCGGCGAGATGCTGCCGGCGGCGGCTTCGGGGAGGAAGGGCTGGTAGGTCATGTACGACCGGGGGTCGACGACCGTGACGGTCGCCTCGGCGTAACGCATCTTCTTGAGGATGCGCCGCGCGGCGTACAGGCCAACGTACCCGCCGCCTACGATGAGGATCCTGGGACGCTCCGTGGTGCTCATGCCATCGAGTATCCACCCACTTGGAGGGGTCACCTCGTGCGCCCCTTCACAAGCTTCCCGGGGTGCTCTGCTACACTCCGCCGCCCACGTGATCCAGGTCATGGTCGTGCAAAGGAACCGGAATGCAGTGGTGAACGTTGTTCACCCCTACTGAACTGGCCCGGAGAGCCTCCGTTAACGCTGAACCAGCAGACGCGTTCACACGATGGAAACCTCGAGCGAAGTGGCCTCCGCACCTGCGAAAGGGCCCTGAGGACCCCCTCGGAGGGCCCTAAGACCCTCCTCCGGCGCCATCAGGGCCCTTTTCCTTGTGAAGAACTTCACGAAGCTTCTCCGACAGGGTGTCGGAAGGAGCCTCGATAGCTGCCCGCTATGCCACGGATAGGGCGATCCCATCGAGGATGTCGTGCTCGCTGACCACGACCTCGGTGGCTCCGACCCGCTCGACGATCTCCTGGAGGACGAGCGCGCCGGCCGCGATGACGTCCACCCGGCCGGGGTGCACGGCGGCGATGGCGGCCCGCTCGTCGTGGGTGGAGGCGAGCAGCCAGGCGGTGACCTCGGCGACCTGGGCGGCGGAGATCCGGGAGTGGTGGATCTTCTCGGAGTCGTACTCCGGGAGCCCGAGGGCGAGGGCGGCGACGGTGGTGACGGAGCCGGCCAGTCCGACGAGGGTGGCGGCCGAGGCGATCGGCACGGTCTCGGCGGCGAGGTCGAGGGCGGCGCGGACGTCGGCGCGGATCGCCTCGGCCTCCTCGGCGGTCGGCGGGTCGTGGCGGACGTGCCGCTCGGTGAGCCGGACGCAGCCGATGTCGACGGAGCGGGCGGCCTCGACCTCCTCCGTGCCGACGACGAACTCGGTGGAGCCGCCGCCGATGTCCACGACGAGCCGGCGGTCGTCGCCGGGCAGCGACCCGGTGGCGCCGGTGAAGGAGAACGCGGCCTCCTGGTCGCCGGTGATGACCTCGGGCTCGACGCCCAGGATCGACACGACCCCGTCGACGAACTCCTGCCGGTTCTCGGCGTCCCGGGAGGCGGAGGTGGCGACGAAGCGGAGCCGCTCGGCGCCCAGCTCCTTGATGACGGCGGCGTAGTCGCGGCAGGCGGCGAAGGTCCGCTCCAGCGCCTCGGGGGCGAGCCGGCCGGTCTTGTCGACGCCCTGCCCGAGCCGGACGATCGTCATCCGCCGGTCCAGCTCGACGAGCTCCCCGGTCTCGGGGTGGACGTCGGCGACGAGGAGGCGGATGGAGTTCGTGCCGCAGTCGATTCCGGCGACCCGGGTCACTCGCCCTTCCCCTCTTCCCTGTCCGCGCACGGGTCCACGCACGGGCCCTTCGCCCACCACGCGGGGAGCATCGCCAGGGCCTCGTCGCCGAACGGGTTGACGCCCGGACCCGCGACCAGCGAGTGGCCGACGAGGACGTGCAGGCACTTGACCCGGTCGGGCATGCCGCCGGCGCTGGGGAAGCCCTCCAGGACCTCGATGGCGTCGCGGCGGGCGAGGTAGTCCTCGTGCGCGGCGCGGTAGGCGGCGGCCAGCTCGGGGTCGGTGGCGAGCCGGGCCTGCATCTCCTTCATGACCCCGTTGGCCTCCAGGGTGCCGATGGCCGAGGCCGCCCGGGGGCAGGTGAGGTAGTACGTGGTCGGGAAGGGGGTGCCGTCGGGCAGCCGGGGCGCGGTCTCGACGACGTCCGGGTTGCCGCAGGGGCAGCGGTGCGCGATGGCGCGCAGGCCGCGCGGCGGCCGGCCGAGCTGGGCTTCGAAGGCGGCGACGTCCGCCTCGGTGGGCTCGGTGCGTTCGGTCTGCGGAGGGGGCGTGTCCATGTCTCGGATCCTGGGTCGGTTCAGTTGCGGTCGGCGTTGTCGACGCCGTCCCAGAGGTTGTCGTACCAGGGACGGTCGGCCGTGCCCTGGTCGGCGCGGGGTCGGTCGGCCGCCCCGGGGTCGTTCACGGTGAAGCCGGTCTCCCCGGGGAGCACGTAGTGGAGGTGCTCACGGGCGAGGCGGCGGACGTAGGCGGGGTCCTGGAGGCGGGCCTTCTCGTCCCGCAGCTCCTCGACCCGGCGGGCGGCCTCGGCCGCCCTGCGCTCCTGGTCGGCGATCTCGCCCTGCTGGGAGACGTAGCTCCTTATCGGGTAGGCGAGGGCGACGACGAGGGAGCAGACCACGAGGGCGAGGAAGGCGGCGCGGCCGGTGAGCCGGGAGCGCCGGGCCTGGCGGCGGGTCTGGGAGCGGTAGACGCGGGCCGCGGTCTGCTCGCCGAGCAGCCTGATCCGGGTCGCGGTGGAGAACCGGTCCCCGTTCTTCACGGCCATGCGGTCTCGCCTCCCCTGGTCACACGTCCGTCCCCGCACACGGTACGGGACCGGGTGCGGGGACGGACGGAACTACGGTGCCGGGGCCGGTCGGCCCCCGCGATCAGCCCTTGAAGCGCGGGAAGGCGCTGCGGCCGGCGTAGACGGCGGCGTCGTCGAGGATCTCCTCGATGCGCAGCAGCTGGTTGTACTTGGCGACGCGCTCGGAGCGGGCCGGGGCGCCGGTCTTGATCTGGCCGCAGTTGGTGGCGACGGCGAGGTCGGCGATGGTGACGTCCTCGGTCTCACCGGAGCGGTGGGACATCATGCACTTGAAGCCGTTGCGCTGGGCGAGCTCGACGGCGTCCAGGGTCTCGGTCAGCGAGCCGATCTGGTTGACCTTGACGAGCAGGGCGTTCGCGGACTTCTCCTCGATGCCGCGGGCCAGGCGCTCCGGGTTGGTCACGAAGAGGTCGTCACCGACGAGCTGGACCTTGTCGCCCAGCTTCTCGGTGATGACGTTCCAGCCGGCCCAGTCGTCCTCGAACAGCGGGTCCTCGATGGAGACGAGCGGGTACGCGGCGACGAGCTCGGCGTAGTACTCCGTCATCTCGGCGGCGGAGCGCTCCTTGCCCTCGAAGAGGTACGCGCCGTCCTTGTAGAACTCGGAGGCGGCGACGTCCAGGGCGAGGGCGACGTCCTTGCCGGGCACGTAGCCGGCCTGCTTGATGGCCTCCAGGATGAGGTCGAGCGCCTCACGGTTGGAGCCGAGGTTCGGGGCGAAGCCGCCCTCGTCGCCGAGGCCGGTGGAGAGGCCCTTGGTCTTCAGGACGGACTTGAGGGTGTGGTAGACCTCGGTGCCCCAGCGCAGCGCCTCGGAGAAGGACTCCGCGCCGATCGGGGCGATCATGAACTCCTGGATGTCGACGTTGGAGTCGGCGTGCGACCCACCGTTGAGGATGTTCATCATCGGAACGGGCAGCAGGTGCGCGTTCGGGCCGCCCAGGTAGCGGAAGAGGGGGAGGTCGCTGGCCTCGGAGGCGGCGTGCGCGACGGCGAGGGAGACGCCGAGGATGGCGTTGGCGCCGAGCGACGACTTGTCCGGGGTGGCGTCCAGGTCGAACATGGCCTGGTCGATCAGGCGCTGCTCGGTGGCGTCGTAGCCGACGAGCTCCGGGCCGATCTGCTCGATGACGGCGAGGACGGCCTTCTCGACACCCTTGCCGAGGTAGCGGTTCTGGTCACCGTCGCGAAGCTCCAGGGCCTCGAACGCACCGGTGGAGGCACCGGACGGCACGGCAGCACGGCCGGTGCTGCCGTCGTCGAGGCCGACCTCGACCTCGACCGTGGGGTTGCCTCGGGAGTCCAGGATTTCCCGGGCTACGACGACGTCGATGGACGGCACGAGCATCTCCTTCTGGGATGTGACGCTAGGTGTGACGCATGGGTCGCAAGGTCTCGTTCGCCTTGCGACAAGAGCCTAACCGGCTCGGGCGCTCCGGCCAGCCGACCGCCCGTCCCCTGGGACGAAAAAGGGCCCAAGAGCATGCAGTAAGGGACGAAAGACCTGGAATCTACTGGACGGTAACGGCAGAACCCCGGTCCCGAGCCACGGGGGAAGGGCTCGGAACCGGGGTGGTCACCGCGGGAGGGTCGTCGGGCGCCGGTGAGCCGCCGGACTCACCGGTGCCTCGGGGCTCACTTCAGGTGGAGCTGCTGGCCCGGGTAGATCAGGTCGGCGTTCTCGACGACGTCCTTGTTGAGCTCGAAGAGCTCGGCCCAGCCACCCTTGACGCCCTGCGCCTGGGCGATCTTGCTGAGGGTGTCGCCGGCCGCGACCTTGTACTCGCCGTCACCCTTCTTGACCTTCTTGCCGGTCGGGGTGGTGACGGTCTTCTTGGCGGCGGCCTTGGGCGCGGCCTGGGTGGCCTGCTTCGGGGCCTGGGCGACCTGCTTCGGGGCCTGGCGCTGCTCGCTGCGGTTGGCGGGCTGCTCGGCGGTGCGCTCGGGGGCGCTCTGCTGCTTCGGGGCGGCGGCCTCGGCGGCGCCACCACCGTAGGAGGCGGAGGAGAGACCCACGCCACAGCTCGGCCACGCGCCCTTGCCCTGGCCCGCGAGGACCTTCTCGGCGACGGCGATCTGCTGCGACTTGCTGGCCTGGTCGGCGCTGGAGGCGTAGGCGGTGCCGCCGTACGCGGCCCAGGTGGAGGCCGAGAACTGGAGGCCGCCGTAGTAGCCGTTGCCGGTGTTGATCGACCAGTTGCCGCCGGACTCGCACTGGGCGACGCGGTCCCACTCGGAGGCGGTGGCGGCCGAGGCGGTGCCGGCGGCCATCAGCGGGGCGGCGACGGCCGCACCGGTGACGCCGACGAGGGCGACGACGCGAGTGGCCTTGGAGGGACGACGGCGCTTGCCCGTACCGGAGAACAGCATGGAGTTTCCTCTTCACCGACGCCTGTGAGGTGAGCTGTCGGGTTCGGGCTTGAAGAGTTCGCCCGGCCGCGTGTCCTTGCACGCGGCTTCACCCCTAGCCGGTCGATCGGCCGTCAGTCTCAACGGCCGGGACCGGCGCAAACCTTGGGTCCCCCACTCCTGCCTGCGGCGCTTTCGCGACGACAGTTCCCGGCGACCGACGGCAGGACTCGGCGTTTCGGTCGACGGGGCCCGCGGTGGCGAGCGGTGTCGACCGTAGACACACAGGTGCTCGAAGTTCAAAGAGGCTCACAACGGACAAATAGCCCTTACTTGCACTCCGTCAGACCTCGTTTGCGCAGGTGAGGCCTGACGGGAGCAAAGTTTGCGGACGTGACACGCCAGTTGGGACGAAGAGACCCATGTCTCACTTTCCCAAAATCGGACATACGCCCCTGAAACGGCCTCACTTCTCCGGCGAAGGGACCGTCAGCTCAAGGCTCTGACCAGGGAGGATGAGATCCGGATCGACCCCGACCGTCTGGCGGTTGGCGTCGTAGAGGGCGTCCCAGCCGCCGGCGAGATCGTTCTCCTGAGCAATCTCCGACAGGCTGTCACCCGGCATCACGGTGTAAGCGCCGCTTGCGTCCACCTTGGCGGGGGTTGAGGTGACCTTGTCCGCAGCTGCGGCATGTCTACCGGATTCCTGCGCGGTGTCCGTTACGCCGGTTTCCTCCGTGGCCGCCTCGCCCCGGTGCTTGCCCTGACCCGGCGTGGCCGACGACACGTCAGCCTCGTCCGTACCGGGGGTCACCGGGGTGGTGGGCGCCAGGGGGCTCTCCGAGCCGTCCGGCGGCGTGACCGGGGCGCCCGGCGTGCCCGTGGAGGCGTCCGGGGTGCCCGGGGTCTCCGGCGCCCGGTCGGTGGGCGCGTCCGGGGTGACGCCCGCGGGCGGCGTCGTGACCGCGCCCGCGGGGGGCGGGGTGGTGGGCGTGGTGGAGGTGGCGGGCGCGGTGGGGGCGGCGGGCGTCACCGGAGCGGTGACGGCCTTCTCCTTCTTCTCCGCGACCTCCTCCGCCCCGGCGGCATGGTCCGCCCCGGAGGCCTTCGCCGGCGCGGTGGAGGCGGACGTGCCGCCGGTCCAGTTCGACTCGGGGGCCACTCCGCCCTCGTCCTCCTGCACGACGGCGGGGCCCGGCTGGACGCCCGTGGCCTTGCCGTCGTTCTTCAGGCCCGCGATGGGCGCGCAGGTGGCCCAGTCGGTGCTGCCGGAGGAGAGCGCCTTGTCGGCGACGGCGATCTGCTGGGCGCGGCTGGCGAGGTCGGGGCTGGGGGCGTACGCGAGTCCGCCGTGCCGCTCCCACGCCTCCTGCGTCATCTGGAGGCCGCCGTACGCGCCGTTGCCGAAGTTGGCGCTCCACTGGCCGCCGGACTCGCAGGCGGCGACCCGGTCCCAGGTGGCCGCGTCGGCGGCGGAGGCGGATCCGGTGGCGAGCAGCGGCAGCGCCAGGGCGGATCCGGTCACTCCGGCGGTGACGACGAGCGCGGGAGCCTGACGGGGTCGACGGTGTCGTCCGTTTCCGGAAAGCATGTCGGGGCCTTTCGCGTGACGGCGGGGACGGCGGGGACGGCCGGGGTGGGGCCGAACGTTGGCGCGAAGGTAGCCGCATTCGAACGTCCGTCACAAGTCGATGGCTTCGCGATCACGCGAAGATCACATTTCTGACACAGCGTCACATGCCCTGCGGGGGTGCGGAAGGGGTGAACTCCACCGGAAGCGTGCGCAATCCCCTCATGATGAGCCCGCCGCGCCACCGCAGTTCGTCCGGATCGACGCCAAGTCGCAGGTCCGGCAGGCGGGTCAGGAGGGTGGCGAGCGCCGTCTGCCCCTCCAGGCGGGCGAGCGGCGCGCCCAGGCAGTAGTGGATGCCGTGGCCGTACCCGAGGTGCTGGTTGTCCTTGCGGGCGAGGTCGAGGGTGTCCGGGGCGCCGAAGCGGTCCGGGTCGCGGTCGGCGGCGGCGAGCACGACGAGGACCGGGTCGCCGGCCGGGATCGCCTGCCCGCCGATCGTCAGGCCGGTGGTCGCGTACCGCCAGGTCGCCAGCTCGACCGGCCCGTCGTAGCGCAGCAGCTCCTCGACCCCGGTCTCCAGGAGCCCGGCCTCGCCGGCGGCGAGCGAGGCCTGGAGGAGGGCGCGCTGCTCCGGGTCGCGCAGCAGGGCGTAGGTGCCGTTCCCGATCAGATTGATGGTCGTCTCGAAACCGGCGAAGAGCAGCACGAAGCACATGGCGACGGCCTCGGCCTCGGTGAGGTGGTCCCCGTGGTCGGAGGCGCGGATGAGCCCCGAGATGAGGTCGTCCGCCCCGTCCTGCCGCAGGCCTTCCCGCTTCCGGTGGATCAGCTCCGCGAGATACCCCCGGATCTTCTTCACCGACCGCGCCACCCCGCCGCGCGGGCCCCCGCCGTGCCGGATCATCATCCCGGCCCAGTCCCGGAAGTCGTCCTGGTCCTCCGCGGGCACGCCGAGCATGTCGCAGATGGCGTAGATGGGCAGCGGGAAGGCGAACTCGTGGATGAGGTCCGCGCTCCCGCGCGCCGCGAAGTCGTCGATGAGCCGGTCGGCGAGCTCCTGCACGCGCGGCGCGAAGGCGGCGACCCGGCGCGGGGTGAACGCCTTCGACACCAGCCGCCGCAGCCGGGTGTGGTCCGGCGGGTCGATGTTGAGGAGATGGGTCATCAGACCGGCGCTGCGCTCGCCCGGGATGCCGGTCTTGCCCGGCTCCGCGTGGTGGACCGGGTTCTTGGAGAGCCGCTGGTCGGCGAGGGCCTGCCGGGCGTCCGCGTACCGCGTGACGAGCCACGCCTCGACGCCGCTCGGCAGCGTGGTCCGGTGCACGGGCGCGTGCTCCCGCAGCCAGGCGTACGCCGGGTAGGGATCGCTCGCGAACTCCCAGCTGAACAGCTCCGGCACGGGCCCGTCGTCCGGCCCCGCCGGGGCCCCGGAGACGGGGCAGGAGCCCGGGCCGCCGGACCCCGGTCCGGGCGCTCCGGGCGCCCCGGCGATCCCGGGCGCTCCGGACACTCCCGGGGTTCCGGGGGTTTCGGGCACTCCGGGCATTACGGGGCCGTCGGCCGCACCGGTCCCTCCCGGGGTTCCACCGGGGGTTCCAGGGGTGCGAGGCGTGCCGGGCGTACCGGGCTCAGCGGGTGTTCCGGGCGTCGGGGCGGGTCCTTCACTCACTCCCCGACCGTACAGTCCGGCCGGTCGGGCCCCGTCGGCCGACCTGACGTGATCACCGCCCGGTGATCACCCCGTGACGGCCCGTGCCCTACATTTCCCGCGTGGACCTCCCCTTGCTCAGAAGCACGTTCGCGGTCGTCGAGAGACGGGCCGAACACGCCGTCACGTACTTCTACTCGCACCTCTTCTGGCGCAACCCCGGCGTGCGTGAGCTCTTCCCCGAGAACATGGTCCCGCAGCGCGACCGGCTGTTCGCCGCGCTCACCCACGTGGTGACCGGCCTCGACGACCCGGGCCTCCCCACCTACCTGGGACGGCTCGGCCGCGACCACCGCAAGTTCCTCGCCACCCCCGCCCTGTACGCGGCGGTCGGCGAGAGCCTGCTCGCCGCCTTCGCGCACGCCGCCGGGTCCACCTGGACGATCGAGGCGGAGAAGGCGTGGTCGGAGGCGTACGGCCACGTCGCCGACCTGATGCTCCGGGGCGCGGACGAGTCCACCCGCGCCGGGGAGCCCGCCTGGTGGGACGCGGACGTCGTCGGCCACCGCCGCCACGACGACGACCTGGCCGTCCTGACCCTCCGCCCCCGGCGGCCGTACCCCTATCTCCCCGGCCAGTACGCCGGCGTCAGCTCGCTCCGGGTCCCGCGGGTGTGGCGCACGTACTCGCTCGGCAACGCCCCCCGCGAGGACGGCACCCTCGACCTGCACGTGAGCCGGATCCGGGGCGGGGCCATGTCCACGGCCCTGGTGGAGGAGGTCCGTCCGGGCGAGACGCTGCGGCTGAGCGCGGCCGGCGGCGCGGCGACCTGCCGGACGGCGGCGGGCACGCTCCGCACCTATATATGCGCCGGTACGGGCTGGGCGCCGGTCAAGGCGCTCCTGGAGGAGGCGGCCGCCTCCGACCCGGAGGCCGAGGGCCGGATCTTCATGGTGGCCCGCTCCCGTGAATACCTGTACGGACGGGAGGAGTTGGACCGGCTGGCCGCCCGGCTCCCCGGGCTGAGCGTCACCTACATCACCTCGGCCCCCCGCCACCCGCGCGACCAGGCGACCGAACGCCTCCTCACCGCGCTGCGGGCCTGCGGACGCTGGCCGGACCACGACGTCCACCTGGCCGGCCCGCCCGGCTTCGTCACCGAGGTCACCGAGGTCCTGGAGGAGCTGGGCGCCGACCCGGCCCGCACCCGCCACGACGTCCTCCCCCCGGTGGGCCGCTTCGTCTCCCGCCCCGGCTCCCGCGCCGAGTGGCTCCTGGAGCGCCCCGCGGTCCACTGGCACGACCCGGCGGCGAGGGCCCCGCGCGGGGAAGGGGCGTAGGCCGTCCCCTCGGGATCAGGCCGGGTCGGGGGCGCGGCGCCCGCGGCTCACAGACCCTCCGCCGCCCGGATCGCGTCCCGGTACGCCCGGGCCGCCGCGCGCAGGGCCGCCTCCGGGTCGACGCCCTCCGTCTCGGCGCGGACCGCGAGGGCGAGCAGGTCGTAGCCGACGCCCTCGCCCCGCGGGAGGGGCGCGTCGAGGCCGGCGGTACGGACGCGGCTCGCGAGCTTGGCGGCGAGGGCGAGACCGGGCTGGCCGACGGGGACGCCGTCCGTCACCGACTCGCGGCGCTTCTCCGCGGCCTTGGTGCGCAGCCAGTGGGCACGGACGTCCTCGGGGGTCTCGGCGGTCTCGTCGCCGAAGATGTGCGGGTGGCGCTGGATCAGCTTCTCGATGAGGCCGGCGGCCACGTCGTCGACGGAGAACGGCTCCTCGGCGTCCTCCTCGGCGATCCGCGCGTGGAAGACGACCTGGAGGAGGACGTCCCCCAGCTCCTCGCGCAGCTCGTGCCGGTCGCCGGCCTCGATCGCCTCGACGAGTTCGTACGACTCCTCGATGGCGTACTTGGCGAGCCCCTGGTGGGTCTGGAGCGAGGACCAGGGGCAGCGGCTCCGGATGACGTCCATGATCTGCACGAGGTCGAGCAGCCGGGCGCCGGGAAGGTCGTACGAGCCGGGCAGCAGCTCCAGGTCGGGCATGGTGACCCGGCCGGAGCCCGCGAGCCGGGCGAGCCCGTCGGTCAGGGCCCGGTCGCCCTCGCCGGAGGGCAGCACGAGGACGGTGCGGCCGCCGGCGCAGGCGGCGACCAGCTCCTCGGCGGTGGGGCGGGCGTGCTCGACGGCGACGCCCGCCTCCCGCAGGTACGGCAGCTGGGGGTGGTGCTCGTCGGGGCAGAGCACCCGGTCGGCGCCCCGCAGCGCCTCCCAGGCGGGCCAGGACAGCAGTCCGGGCGCCACCCGGTGGCTGGCGGTGAGCAGGACGACGCGGCCGGGGTTCTCGGAGTTCACCCTCCGAACCTACCCCGGGCGCGAGACCGCCCCGGAAGGGGGGAATCGGCCCGGGGAGGGGGCCGTCCGGGACGGCGGACCGGCCCGGGGAGGCGGGATCAGCCCGGGAGCTGCTCCGGGCCCGCCGCCGCCGGCTCCTTGGTCACCTTGAGGAGCCAGGGGGCCGTGTCGGCGCTGGTGTCGAGCTGGACCTTGGTGTCGTCCCAGGCGCCGTACCGGGGGTTCACGTCGATGTCGAGGGACGCGGAGGCGGCGGCGAAGAGCTCCTGGAGCTTCTGCTGGCCCTCGGGGGTCTCGGTGATCCCCTGCTTCTCGATGATCTTCGTCATCAGGACGTTGCGCCGGACGACGTCGTCGACCTGGCCGGGGGCGACGCCCTGCTGCTGGAGGAGGACGGCCTCCAGGCCCTCCTCGCCGCCGTTCTCGCGGACGAAGGCCTCGTGGGTCTCCTGGAGTTCGGCGCGGCTGGCGGTGACGCCCTGGTCGGCGGCGACCTTGTCGAGGATCCGGTCGAAGATCATGCCGTTGAGCTTCTGCCGGCCGAGATCGCCGGTGGCGGCGATCAGCTGGGCGGACTGCGGGGACGCGGACTGCGCGTCCCGGGCCTCCTCCACCTGGGCCTGGAGGGTGGAGACGTCGATCCGCTCGCCCCCGACGACGGCCGCCGCCCCCGGATGGGCCTCGCCGCCGCACGCGGTGAGCAGCGGGGCCGCGGCGAGGAACGCGGCGGAGAGGGCAAGCGCGGTGCGGCGGCGTGCGGGACGGTCGTGGCGGCGGTCGCGGCGGTGCAAAGGAGCCTCCCGGGCTGGTCGTGCGTCAGTTGGACGACCTTGCGGTGATCGATGGTAGGGAGTCGCCGGGACCGTAGCCACTACTTCGCAGCGACAACTTGCCCGTCACCGCGTCACGGGGGTCACTTCCGGACGACCGTCTCCCACAACGAGGCACCCGCCGCCCGGGTGTCGGCCCGGGCCCCCTCCTTCTCCCGGCCCGCGTGCGTCTCGGCGACCAGGTAGTGCGGACGGCGCTTCACCTCGTAGTAGATGCGGCCGACGTACTCGCCGATCAGGCCGACCATGACCATCTGGACGCCGGCGAGGGCGGTGACGGCGACGAGGAGGGTGACGTACCCGGGCGTGTCGACGCCGTGCGCGAGGGCGTCGACGACGATCCAGCCGGCGTAGGCGAGGGCGAGGGAGACGAGCAGCAGGCCGAGGTAGACGGCGGCGCGCAGCGGCTTGTTGTTGAAGGAGAGGAGACCGTCGAGGCCGTAGTTGAGGAGCTTGCCGAAGGTCCACTTGGACCGGCCCTCCTCGCGCACCGCGTTCTCGTAGGCGAAGGTCGTGGTCCGGAAACCGACCCAGGAGAACAGCCCCTTGGAGAAGCGGTTGTACTCCCCGAGCCCGAGGACCGCGTCGACGGTCCGCCGGGACAGGAGACGGAAGTCGCCGACCCCGTCGACGAGTTCGACGTCGACGAGCCGGTTGATCGCCCGGTAGTAGAGGCGGGCGGTGAGGGTCCGGGTGACCCGGTCGCCCTCGCGGGTCCGGCGGGCGACGACCTGGTCGTACCCCTCGGCGTGCAGCGCGACCATGCGGTGCACCAGCTCCGGCGGGTGCTGGAGGTCCGCGTCCATGATCACGACGGCGTCGCCGGCCGCGTGCCGGAGCCCGGCCAGCATGGCGGCCTCCTTGCCGAAGTTGCGGCTGAAGGAGACGAAGCGGACCCGGACGGGGTCGGCGGCGGCGAGGTCCCGCAGGATCGGGAGGGTCCGGTCGCGGCTTCCGTCGTCCACGTAGACGATCTCGAAGTCGCCTTCCAGGGCGTCGAGTTCCTTCGTCACATGGCGGTGGAAACGAGCGAGGACGTCCTCCTCGTTGAAGCAGGGGACGACGAGAGAGAGCAGCACATCCGACACCCAAAGGCAGGCCGGTGACCCTCCCGCCCCGCCGCGGTGACGCCGAGACGACCATTGCGTGAACTGCCCCGCGGCCACCGCCCCGCGCCCCTGCGGCGCTGTCATATTCGACCCGCCATGCGAACCGCCCCGCGAACTCCCCAGCGAACCTCCGCGCGAACCGGGCCCCTCGGGACCACCGGCACGCCCACCGCCCCGCGCCGCTCCACGGCCGCCGCCTCCGCCCTCGCCGGGCTGCTCGCCGTCGCCGCCGTCTGCGCCGGGGACGCGGTGGCCCGGATCTTCCCCTTCGGCCCGCGCCACCGGTCCGTGAACGACCTGGGCAACCAGTTCGTCCCCTTCCACGCGCACCTGTGGGACCTGCTGCACGGCCGCGCCGACGGCGGCCTCCTGCTCGACTGGGGGGCGGGCTGGGGCACCAGCTTCCTCCCCGACTACGGCACCTACCTGTCGAGCCCGCTGGCGCCGCTCGTGGCGCTGGTCCCGCGCGCCGACATCGAGTACGCCGTCTACGCCCTGACCGTCCTGAAGACGGCCCTGGCGGCGGCCGCGACCGCCTTCCTCCTCCGCCGGCTCTCGACCGCCCCCGCCTGGTGGTGGCCGGCCCTGCTCGGCGCCGCGTACGCGCTGTGCGGCTGGTCCCTCGCGGAGGGCACGTACAACCCGATGTGGCTGGACGGCCTGATCGCCTTCCCACTGCTGTGCCTGGTGGCGGAGTGGTCCCGCGAGGGCGTCCGCCCGCTGCTGTCGGTCCTGACGGTGACGGTCTGCTGGACGGCGAACTTCTACACGGCCTGCATGGCGACCCTCGGCGCCGCCCTCTTCCTCCTCGCGCGGCTGGCGGCGACGCCCGGCGCCCTCTGCGCCCGGGTCCCGCTCCGCGCCGCCGTCACCACGGCCCTCGGGGTGGGGCTCGCCGCGCCCGTCCTCGCGCCCGTCCTCCTGTCGACGCGGCAGGCGTACCCGGGCGTCGTACGGGACTTCCGGGCGGCGGGGGCGACGGACGTGCTGGCGCGGCTGCTGCCGGGGACGTACGGCTTCTCCACACCGGCCGTCTTCGTCGCCACGCCGGTGCTGCTGCTGGTGGCGGCGCTCGCCTTCCGGCGGGACGTGCCGGGACGGGAGCGGTGGGTGTGGACCGGGCTCGTCCTGGCCGTGGCCGCCTCCTTCCAGTGGGGCCCGACACACCTCGTGTGGCACCTCTTCGCCACCCCCAACGGCAGCCCGTACCGCCAGACCTTCGTCCTCGCCGGGCTGCTGGTGATCGCCGCGCACACCGGCCTCGCCCACGGCCCGGCCGGCCGCCGGCCGCTCGCCGCCGGCGGCGCGGTGGTCCTCGCCCTCACCGCAGCCGCCCTGCCGAGCACCCTCGCCACCCGGCCGGCCCTGCTCCTCGGCCTCGCCGGCCTGGCCGCGACGGCGGGCGCCCTCGCCCTCCCCCGCCGGCGCCGGTACGCCGTCCTCGCCGCGCTGCTCGTCACCGGCACGCTCCTCGGCCAGGCCGCCGCGACGACGGCGTACGCGGACCACGCACGCCTCGCCCACCTCGACGACTACCCGCCGTACGGCCCCGGGCACGAGCGCCGGGCGGCGGCCCTCGCGGCGGCCGACGGCTGGCCGGCCCACCGCACCGACTCCGGTCTCCCCCGCGTCGCCGGCAACGACCCGCTGCTCCTCGGCGGCCAGGGCGCCGCCTACTACAGCAGCCACACCCCCGCCGTCCTCACCGAACTGCTCACCGCCCTCGGCGGCGGCTGGACCTCCCGCGGCCGCAACCTCCAGAGCCTCGACAACCCGGTGGTGGACGCCCTCTTCGGGGTCGGCGCCCGCTGGCGGGACGGCGAGGTGGTCCGTACGGAGGCCCCGCTGCCGCTCGTGACCCTGCGCGCCCCGGCCGGCCCGCCCCCGGCCTTCGGCCCCTCCCCCTTCCGCAACCAGGAACTCCTGCTGGGCACACCGGTGTACACCGCCCCGTCCGCCTCCGGGGCCTGCCCGGTCGGTACCGAGGTCTTCCTCTGGGCCCCCGAGCGCACCGGCCCGGCGCGGCTCGGCGCCGGGGCCGCGGTCCGGCTCCTCGGCGGCGGCCCCAAGCGCCGGGCCGCGATGACCTCCCTGGGCGTCCAGGCCGCGCCCGGCGCCCGCCCGGAGGTCCCGGACGGACGGGGCCCGGCCGAGGTCGGCTGTCTGGACCGGACGCGGCTGCGGACGGCCGTGGGCGCGCTGCGGGCCTCGGCGGCGGTCACCGTCGCGCCCACGGCGACGGGCCTCACGGCCCGCTTCCCGGAACCCGTGACCGGCACGGCGGTGGTCGCCGCCCCCGCGATCCCCGGCTGGAGCTGCGGGGGCCGGACGGCGGAGCCGTACGCCGGCCTGCTCGCCGTCCCCGTCACCGGCGCCACCACCCTGAGCTGCTCCTTCCGGCCGCCCGGGCTGCTGCCCGGGCTGGCGGTGGCGGGGGCCGCGGTGCTCGCGCTCGCGGGCCTGGCGTCGAGGGCCCGGCGGGATCAGCGCCGGCGGGACCGGCGGAGCAGCAGCAGCCCGCCGGCCGCGCAGAGCGCGGCGAGCGCGGCGGCCGCGTAGGCGGGGAGGCCGGAACCGCTCTCGGCCAGTTCGCTGTCGCCGTGGCCCCCGGGCCCGTCGGTGGACGGCTCCGGGGCGGGCTCGGTGGTCGGCCCGGTGGTGGGCGGCTCGGTCGTCGGCTCGGTGGTCGGCGGCTCGGTCGTCGGCCCGGTGGTCGGCGGCTCCGGGGTCGGCTCCGTCGTCGACGGGCTCGGGGTGGGGGTGGAGGGGGTGTCGTCCTCGCAGCTCAGGTCGGCGGCGAAGGGGAAGTGGTGGATCTCGCCGGCGTTGACGTCGGCGGCCCGCGCGGCCTCCAGCGGGCCGGCCGTGAGCGCCTTGACGACGACGTCGCCCTCGATGTTGGAGGGGTCGATGTCGGTGACGTGGGCGCGCGGGGCGTAGATCGTGCCCTCGACCGAGTCGCCGGTGGCGATCGTGATCTCCGTCGCGTCGGCGAAGTTCCACAGGATGTACGGCGCGTCCTCGCCGCTGACGCCCGCCGTGTTGGGGACGTCCCAGGTGAAGACGGAGCCGCTCGCGCTGGTGTCGACGTCGATGACGAGCGGACCGGCGGCGGTCGGGCGGTCCAGGAAGGTCAGCTCGGACAGGTCGTTCAGCTCCTCGCCGGTCAGGCGCAGGACGTTGGTGCGGCGGCCGCTCAGGGTGATGCGCCCGGGGTCCTGGAGCTCCACGGTGGCGGCGCAGGAGGCGAGCGCGTCGGCGCGGTCGCGGTAGTCGGCGAAGAGGCCGGTGAAGTCCATGAGTCCGGGGTGGGGGCCGACGGAGAGGGCCGGCTGTTCGACGGTGAGCTCGATGCGCGGGGTGGAGCCGTGGCCCTGGCCGGCGGCGACGACCTGGGTCTTCACGGCGGCGCCGTTGCCGTCCCGGGTGACGACGTCGGCGCCGGTGAGGTCGCCGATCTTCACGTAACCGTCCTGGAGCACCTTGAGGACGCCGACGGGGCTGCCGCCGCCGTGGTCGATCCGGCCGCCGACGAGGAGCGCGGTGGGCTGCGCGTCGGTGCCGTCCCTGAAGGTGCCGGGGGTGTGGAGGGAGACGTTGTAGCCGGCGCCGTAGGAGAGGTCGCCGCCGATCGCGACGGGTCCCTCGGACTCGGTGGAGCCGAGCAGCGCGTCGGTCTCGACGACGACGCCGAAGCCGTTGTTGCCGGAGACGGGGTTGCCGACGTCGACGGTGGCGGCGACGGCGGGGTGGACGCCGGTGGCCAGCGCGGCGGCGACGGTGCAGGCGGCGGTCCCGAGGAGCGAGTACGGCTTCGTCATATGAGCAGATTGCGCCGGGCCCGTGACCCGCCCTCCGTGACACGCCCGGGCCCGCCGCCGAATGCAGTAGCGGACACCGGCGGGGTCCGTGCCCCGCCCGCCTCAGCTCGGGACGCGGAGGTCCTGGACCGGCGGGACGTCCCAGCGGCCGGCGTCCGGTATCCGGCTGTTGGCGCCCGACGCCGCGAGGGGGGCGCCGACGAGGGCCGCGGCGGCCAGGAGGCCGAGGCCGACGCTCACCGCGCCGGAGACCACGTCCAGGAGGACCGGGGTCAGGGCGGCCAGTGCCACCGCCAGGTACGCGAACATCCGGCCGTGGACCTCCGTCCGGAAGCGGGGACGGGGGCGGAGCGGGCGGGCCGCCAGACCGGGGACGGTGGGGTGGAGGTTCGCCGGGTCGGTGAGGTACCGGTCGGTGTAGTCGATCGCCGCGTAGCCCCAGACCATCGCGCCGGTCTCGGAGACCATGGCCACGGGGTACGCGGGACGGCCCTTCCGGCGGGCGACCGCGAGGACCGGTTCCCAGCGCTCCGGCCACACGACCCAGACATGCTCGCCCCTGCACCCGGCGGCGAAGAGGGAGAACGGGCCGATCGCGCTCGGACCGACGACGCCCTCGCCCAGGGGCTGGGTCCCGTAGTACGCGCCGTGCTCGTCGCGGAGCCTCAGCATCTGGACCACCGACGGGGCCGGGTCGACGAGCTTGCGGTTGTCCTCGTCGATGAGCCGCACCCACTGGCCGGTCTCCAGCACGAACCGGACGGCGTACACCCGGCCCGCCCTCGCGTCCTGGGCGAGGAACCGGTGGCGCTCGGGGAAGGGACGGAACAGCGTCCTCCACAGCGCCGGGAGGGTCAGCAGGAACCAGCCGCCCAGCGGGAGGGCCCAGAGGACCAGCCAGGCGTCGTTCACCTCGCCGGCGGCGGCGAGGAGGTACGCCGCGAAGGGGGTGGCCCCCGCGAGGAGCGTGCTCACGGCCGCGTACCAGTCCACCGGGTCCCGGTGGAGGACGGACGGCAGTCCCCGCCAGGGGTGCGGCGCGGGCGCGGGCACCGGCCGCCCCCGGGTCGCGAGCGCCCAGGCCCCGGCGCACACCGCGCCGGCGGCGAGCGCGGCCAGCACGCCCCCACGGGGGCCGTCGGACCGGACGTCCACCAGGCAGAGGACGAGGGCGACGGCGGCGCAGGCGAGGGCGGCGGCGCGCAGGGCTTCGGCGGCGGTACGGCTCACGGGGCGGACTCCCGGTCGGATCCGGCGGGACGGCGAACGGCGAACGGCGAACGGCGAACGGCGAACGGCGAACGGGGTCGTACGCCGTCCGCCGTTTCTCCGACCCCTGCCGGCCCCGGAAGGTTGTACGGCTTCCCGGGGTCAGGGGCGCGCGTACGGCACCGTCATGATCTCCATGTTGTGCCCGTCCGGGTCGTCGAAGTACGCGCCCCGGCCGCCGAACAGCGTGTTCACCTCGTGCGGTTGGCGGTGGGCCGGGTCCGCGAAGTAGGTGACCCCGGCCGCCTCCAGGCGGCCGATCATCGCGTCGAAGTCCTCGTCACGGACGAGGAAGGCGTAGTGCTGGTCCTGGATGGACCCCTCGGGCGCCTGGTAGAAGTCGAGCGTCACGCCGTTGGCGAGGTCGACGGGGAGGAAGGGGCCGAAGGGGGCGCCCACCCGGAGGCCGAGGATCCCGGCGAGGAAGTGGGCGGAGACGGAGCGGTCGGAGGAGTAGACGACGGTGTGGTTCAGCTGGACGGTGGGAAGTGTCACGGTTCCGACCGTACGTGACCCCTTCCGCCCGTGCCCACCGGATACCGGCCGAAACGATCAGGCCTGGCGGCCGAGTTGGCGCTGGTGTTCCAGGGCGCGGCGCAGCTCCGCCGCGAGCGGGTGGTAGGCACCGTAGAGCCGCTCCGCGTCCAGGAGGAGCCGGTTCAGCTCCGCCTGGCCCTCCGCGTGCCGCCCGGTCGCGAGGAGCAGCAGACCGGTGCGGCGCCGGATGTCGAAGGCCCGGCCGGGGTCCCGCGCGGGGCCCTGCTCGAAGTCGGGGAGGACCGCGCGGAGGGCGGCGAGCGCCTCTGCGGTCTCGCCGAGCTGCTCCAGACAGAGCGCGATGTCGTACCGGAACTGGGCGTTGCCCGGGTCGTCGGCGGCGAGCCGGCGCAGCTCGGGCAGGGCGCGCCGGTACTGCCCGTCGTCCAGCAGCGTGGAGGCGTACTGCTTGCGCAGGATGCGGACGACGGGCGAGCCCTCGCCGTGTTCGGCGGTGGCGGCCGGGAGGATCCCGCCGAGCACGTCGACGGCCTGGGTGAGGGCGCCCTCGCCGAGGAGCCGCTTCACCTCCTCCACGGCGCCCGCCACGTCGGCGCCCCGGGGCGGGTGCGCCGGTACCGGGGGCCGGGGCTGGGCGGGGACGGAGACCCGCGGGTCCGCGACGGCCGGGCGGGCGGCCGGGGGCGGGCCCGGGGGCCGGGCATGCGGGGTCCTGGGCGTGGCCGGCCAGGGCTCGTGCGGGCGCAGGAACGGGCGGGTGGGGTCCATGGGGCCGGACGGGACGCCGCGCGCGGGGAGCATCGGCAGCAGCGCCTCGTACACCTCGTGGGCGCCGGAGGGGCGGGCTGCCGGGTCCTTGGCGAGGAGCCGCAGGACGAGGGCCTCCAGGGCGTCGGGGACCTCGGGGCGGACCTGGCGGAGCGGGAGGGGCGGTTCGTGGAGGTGGCGGTGGAGGACGCCGAGGGCGGTGGAGCCGGCGAACGGCACGTTCCCGGAGAGGAGTTCGTGGAGCAGGACGCCGAGCGCGTAGAGGTCGGTCCGCGGGCCGACGGCGCCGCCCATGGCCTGTTCGGGCGCCATGTAGGCGGGGCTGCCGATGGGTTCGCCGGTGTGGGTGAGGCGGGTGGTGTCGGAGTCGAGGACGGAGGCGACGCCGAGGTCGAGGACGGTGACGGTGCCGTCGGGGCGGATCATCACGTTCCGCGGCTTGAGGTCGCGGTGGACGATCGGCACCGCGTGGACGGCGGCGAGCACCGCGCACAGCTGGGCGGCGACGCAGACCGCCCACTCCCACGGGTAGGGGTCGTGTTCGGCGAGGTGGTCGGCGAGGTCGGCGCCGTCGACGTACTGCATGACGAGGTACAGGTCGTCGCCGTCGCTGCCGGCGTCGTGGACGGTGACGAGGCCGGGGTGGTCGACGTGGGCGGTGACCCGGCACTCGCGGACGAAGCGGCGGCGCAGCTCGTCGGCGGCGGTGCGCGGGCCGGTGAGGGCGGCCGGGCTGAGGAGCTTGACGGCGACCCGGCGGTCGAGGCGGGTGTCGTACGCGGTCCACACCTGGCCCATGCCGCCCTGGCCGATGACGGTGGCCAGCTCGTACCGCCCGCCGACGACCCGGCCGCCGGTCACCTGTCCTCCTCCTTGCGGAGGAGGTCGCTGAGCTCGTCCAGCTCGGCGCGGACCTGGTCGATGCGGGGGGAGTGCGCGGGGTTCGTCGGGGTGGTGGGGGCGACGGGGGGCGGGGTCGGGACCGGGGTCGGCGTCGCGTACGGGTTGGGGAGCGGGCTCGGACCCGGGTTCGGGCTCGGGAGGGTCACCGCGGCCGCGTGGTGCGCCGGCGGGTAGCCGTACGCGGCCGGGTGCGGCGGGTACGGCAGCGGCGCCGGGGCGGCGCGGTGGTGCTTGATGTCCGCCACCAGGTAGTGCGCGGTCACGGCGACGGCCATGGCCACGACCACGCCGGCGCCGGTGTTGATCTGCCAGGAGTTCTCGTCCTCCTCCTGGAGGAGGACGAAGCAGCCGACGGTGACGGCGAGCTGCGTCCAGAAGAGGACCCAGTCCAGGACGGTCCGGCGCATGATGGCGAGCCGGAGCATCGCCACCCAGGCGAGCAGCCCGAGGGAGAGCACGACGGCGGCCGTGACGAGGACGCGGACGGCGACGGTCCCGGCGGACGGGCCGCCCCCGGGTCTCGGCGCGGGAGCGGCGGGCATCTGTCCGTACATGCGATTTCCCCCCAGGGACGGCTGATCTCGCTATGAGATTAGCCCCGACCTCACCCCGGTTGAACGGTTCCGTCCGCGAGGCCGTCGTAGAGGCCCTGGAGCAGTTGTTCGCCCAGCCGGGCGGTGAGCCGGAGGGCCTCCTCGAACTCGGCCAGGGTGCGGTAGCGCTCGCCGTGTCCGCGCTGGTCGGCGAGGGGCAGCCGGGGCAGCTGGAGGCGGCGGACGTCGAGCCGGGTGGCGGTGGAGGCGAAGCTGCTGGCCTGCCGGTTGTTGGCGGTGCCGCGGAGGAAGCCGGCGAGGAACCAGGGGTCGAGGGCGTCCGGGTCGGGGCGGAGCAGCTGGAGGCCGCGGCCGAGGGCGGCGCCGGCGGTGTCGGCGTCGACGACGCGGGCGGACGGGCCGCCGCCGAGGACGGGCACGACGACGTCGCCCTCGCGGACGAGGACGGGTTCCTCGGCCTGGCCGCCGACGGCCCCGGGGAGGGTGCCGGAGGGGGCGGCGCCGGTGAGGACGTCGTGCTCGGTGAGGACGGGGACCTCGCGGCCGGCGGGGGCGGTGCCCTGGCCGCCGGTGCGGAGCTGGAGGGCGCCGGTGCGGGCCAGTTCGCCGACGGTGGTGAGCGGGCGGGGGGCCGGACGGGCGGGCTCGGGGGCCGGGGCGAGGGCGAGGGTGCGGCGCAGGGTGGCGTCCAGGCGCTCGCGGACGGCGGCGAGTTCGGCGGCGGAGCCGCCCGCGTCGGGGGCGGTGAGGTAGCGGGCGGGGGCGAGGTCGACCTCGTCGTCGAGGAGGTCGATGACGGGGACGGCGCGGGCCAGGGTGGCGTCGCCGGCGCGTCCGGCCCAGGCGTCGAGGACCGCGTTCTGCAGGGCGGTCCAGGGGAGCTTGTCGCGGCCCGCGTCGGGCACGAGCCCGGCGGTGTCGACGAAGAGGGTCTCGGCCGGGGGGCGGCGGTCGGCGGCGGGGCGGACCAGGACCCAGAGGTGGAGCGGGATGCCGTAGGGGGGCGCGGCGCCGGCCGGGAGGGCGATGACGGCCCGCAGGGCGCCGCGGCGCAGGAGGTCGGCGCGGATGCGGCGGCCGGAGCGGCGGGAGGCGACGGCGGGGGGCATGAGGAGGACGGCGGTGCCGCCGTCGCGGAGCCGGGCCAGGGCGTGCTGGACCCAGGCCAGCTCGGACTCGGTGCGGGCGGGGAAGCCGTACTCCCAGCGGGGGTCGTAGGCCAGCTCGTCGTGGCCCCAGGCGCGCTCGTTGAACGGCGGGTGGGCGAGGACGGTGTCGGCGCGCAGCGCGGGGAAGGCGTCGGCGCGGAGGGTGTCGCCGGCCGCGGAGCGGATGTCGGCGTCGCCGTGGAGGGCGAGGCGGAGCGCGGAGAGCGCGGCCAGCTCGGGGTCGGCGTCCTGTACGGCGAGGGTGGCCGGGTGGTCGGCGGCGCGGAGGAGGCCGCCGGTGCCGGAGGCCGGGTCGAGGAGGACGGCGGCGGGCGGGTCGCCGGCGCTCGCGGTCGCGGCGGCGGCGAGGGCGGCCATGAGTTCGGCGAGCGGCGGCGGGGTGAGCGTGTACTGGCGGGGGTTGGCGTCCAGGTGGCGGCCGAGCAGGAACTCGAAGGCCTGCCGGGGGCCGCCCAGTTCGGCCGCCAGCTCGACGGCGGCGCGCAGCAGCGGGGCGGCGGGGGCCAGTTCGCCCGCGGTGGGGGTGGGTACGGCCCTGGGGACGCCGAAGCGGAGGGTCAGGACCTCCTCCATGGCGCCGGGCAGGGCCTCGGTGAAGCGGGGGTCGGGGAGGGCGGCGAGCGCGGTGAGGGCGGGGGGCCGCTCGCGCAGGAGGAGCAGGACGGCGCCGGTGTGGACGAGTCCGGCGAGGGTGCCGGCGGGGTGGCCGGCGAGCTGCTGCCAGACGCGCTCGCGGAGCGGGACCTCGGCGAGCTTGCCCTGTTCGCGGAGCCACCGCTCGACGTCGGCGAGGGAGAAGGAGGGGCTGGTCTCGGTGCCGCCCACGGGCTTGGGGAAGTCGGCGTGGCGGCGGCGCCAGTTGCTGACGGCGGCCCTGCCGACGCCCGCGAGCCGGGCGATTCCGGCGGCGGTGACCTCTGTAGCGCTGTCCTCGGGCACCTGGACCCTCCGTCCTCCCGCTCGTACGACCTGTGAACGACGAGCATACCGATCGAAGGGGTTCACGGCGTGAGCGGAGACGAACTTGGTGAACGTGGTTGACTCGGTTCACAGATGCTGATGTGATTACGTCATCGGAACACGGAGTCCACGAGAAACTCTCGACACCCGAAAGGTGTTCACAGCCATGTCGAACTCTCAGACGCAGCGCAGCTGGTTCGCCCGCCACAAGGTCCTCACCGCCGCCGGCGCGGTCGTGGTCGTCGTCGCCATCGGCGCGGCGATGGGCGGGGGCGGGGACGAGGGCACCACCCCCGAGGCGAAGTCCTCGGCCCCGGCGACCTCGGGCGGCAAGAGCTCGGACGCCGGCTCCAAGGCGCCGGAGTCGAAGGCCCCGGAGAAGAAGGCCGTCACGATCGACGGGGACGGCGACTTCGAGGTCGGCTCCGACGTCAAGCCGGGCCTCTACCGCTCGACGGGCAACGAGGACGCGATGTGCTACTGGGAGCGGGCGAAGGACGCCAAGGGCGAACTCGACTCGATCCTCGCGAACGACAACGTGACGGGCACGGCCTACGTCGAGATCAAGAAGAGCGACAAGTTCTTCAAGTCCACCGGCTGCGAGACCTGGGAGGCCGTGGACGCCAAGGCCGCCGGCTCCCCCCAGAGCACGCTCAAGGGCGGCGGCGGCATGTTCAAGGTCGGCGTCGACGTGGCGCCCGGCACCTACAAGTCCACGGGCAACAAGGACGCGGAGTGCTACTGGGAGCGCTCGAAGGACGCCGGCCACGGCATGGACGCGATCCTCGCGAACGACAACGTGACCGGCACGGCGATCGTCAAGATCACCGCCAAGGACGGCTACTTCAAGTCGGTCGGCTGCGGCGACTGGACCAAGACGTCCTGACGCCGCCGCAGCACCCGCCGCGGATCAGCCGGCGGAAACCGGGTGCCGCACCCACACGTTGGGCTCGACGTAGACCGCGTAGCCGCGCGCGGCCTCGCAGTGGACGGGCACGAGCGCGCCCGGGACCTCGACCGGCCCGTCCGTGTCGAAGGGAAGCCCCGTCCACTTCCGCCACTGCCCCAGCGAGCCGGAGACCGTCATCGACGCGGGCGCGACCGCCTCGATCCGGCCGCCCGCGCGGACGTGCACCCGCAGCCACGGGTCGTGCGGCAGCCCGTCGGCCTCCCGGGTACGGAAGGCGTACTCGTGGATGGAGGCCCCGGCCTCCAGGTGCTTGCCGTTGGGCCGGACCGGCGCGACGAGTTCGGCGAAGCCGAGCCGGGCCACGTTCGCCCGCATCGCGGCGAGCATCCGGTGCGAGATGCCGCGCCCGAGGGCGCCGGTGTCGACGGTGATCTCGATGGCGCTCACCGTGTCCGGCGCGTGGCCGTGCCGCAGGTCGGAGAAGGCCCACAGCAGCACCTCGTCCCAGCCCCGGTCGGGCAGCGTCCGCCGCCCCTCCGCGTCCAGCCGGAACGGCACGCTGAAGCCGCGGGCGACGACGGTGCCGTCCCGGTCGGTCGCCACGAGCACGTACTCGGGGAACTCGCGCACGATCCGGCCCATGTGGGACCAGCCGACCGGGTCGTACATCATGAACTCGGGCCAGAGGTCCTTCATGGACCACATCGGCCCTTCGAGCTCGGGGCGCTCGGCGAGCGTGGTGATCGTCAGTTCCTGGTCCATGCCCGCAGGTTAGAAGAGCCGTTCGAGCCGGCCAACCGAATATCGGACACGGGTCAGCCGCCGCACTGCCCCAGCATCGTCTTCCGGTCCGGGGCGGTCACCGCCAGCTCGTACTTCTCCGCCACCTGCGCGAAGCGGACCGCGTAGGCGCAGCGGACGTCCCCGGCCGGCGGCAGCCAGGAGGCCGGACCGGAGTCGCCCTTGGCGGAGTTGGCACGGCCCTGGACCGGGAGGAGGTTCAGCGGGTCGTTGGCGAGCCGCTTCCGCTTCGCGTCCGTCCAGCGGGAGGCGCCCATCTGCCAGGCGTACGAGAGCGGGACGACGTGGTCGATCTGGACCTCGGAGGCCTTCTGCTTGCGCCAGTCGATGGTGGTGCCGGTGTACGGGTCGTCCAGCGTCATCGCCACGACCACGCAGTCCGAACCGTCCCGGAAGCGGAGGTCGCGGCCGTCGCGGCGGAGCAGGTCGTTGCGGGTGTCGCAGCCGTTGCGGGCGAACGGCACGCCGTCGGCCTTGTCCAGCCAGGCGTGTCCGAACGCGTCCCGCGCGTACCCCGTGCGGGGCCCGCGCCCCTTGGTGGCGAGCCCCCCGATGAGCTCCCGGGCCCGCGCCCGCTCCGCCTCCGCCGTCACCGGCGCCAGCCCCGGCTTCGTACCGTCCGGGTTCCCGAGCGGACTCGCCATCCGCCCGGCGGGCACACCCCCACCGGGCGCCTCCCGTCCGCCGTCCCCGGGCGGCGTGCACGCGGAGAGGAGGACGAGCCCGGAGAGCACGGCGGCGGGGTACAGCCTTCGACGTATCAGCACCCGCGCATCCTAGGCGCAAAACCACCGATAGCGATCATTTCATCATCATGGGCCGGGTGGCGGCTCCGGATGCCGCACCAGCCACTCCTGGAACTCCCGGTGCCGGAACTGGTAGGCGGCGCCGGAGGTGCGCAGGAGACCGGCGGCCACGCACCGGTCGAGGAAGCTGCCGAGCCGGAGGGGGAGGCGGGGGCGGTGCGCCGCCAGGACGCAGAGATGGAGGAACCAGGGGCCCGCGAAGGCCAGCAGGGTCAACGTCATCAGCGGGTACAGGGTGAGGAGGGCCGACACCATCTTCTTCCCGTCGGTCCACTCGTACCCGGGAAAGACCAGCGCGGCCAGGGCGAAGGCCAGCCCCACGGCGCTTCCCGTGCGGGCCCACCCGGACGGCCCGAGGACCGCCTGGTCGAACCGGTACATCAGCCCGGAACAGAACAGCAGCCCGAGCAGGAAGGACTCGGCGAGGGCCACGTGCGGCAGCCCCAGCCCGCCCCAGGCCGGGGGCGCGCTCGTCGCCCCCACCATCGCCGCGAAGAGCGTTCCCGTGACCACGACGGGAAGGGGCGCGCGCCGCAGCGCCGTCCGCCAGACGACCCGCCACACGGGGCTGCCGAGAGCGGGCAGGACGAAGAAGTCGAACGAGAGCGCACGCGGAGGGCGTGCGAGCAGCTGCGTCCCGGCCAGAGCCAGCAGAACCAGCGCGAAGAGCATGGTGAACACGGCCTGGCCCACTCCCGACCAGCCGGCGGCGGCCCCCACGGAGAACGCCGTGAAGACGACGCCGAGACAGCCGCCGTAGAGCACCTTCGCCGTCCGCCCGCCCAGCCGCCCCGCGAGCTCCCGCAGGACGAGGTCCGCGTCAGGACCGTGCTCCGTCTCCAGGGCCCGCGCCAGGGTCGCCAGCCGGCGGTGGACCCGCTCCGGCGCGTCCCCGTTCCCGGCGGACGCCAGCGAGGCCCCGACGAACCGTCCGAGCAGCCGGTCCGCCACCTCCGCCTCCGTACCGGCACCCGCCGACTCCCCCGGCTCCCCCTCCCGTTCGTACGCCACCGCCGCCAGCGTCAGCCGCCACGGCGTGGACAGGGCGCGGGCCCGCACCCCGTCCGGACGGTCGCGCAGTTCGCGCAGGAGCGGCTCCCAGGCGGCGGGGCGTCGGACCGCGCCCCGGCGGGCCGACAGGAAGGCGACCGCGCGGTCGGCCGTCACCGGGGCGATCTCCAGGCGGGCCGCGTCCAGGATGTGCCCGCCCGCCGCCTCCAGCGCGTCGTACTCCGCCGAGCGGCAGGTCAGGACGAGGGGCGCCGGCTCCGTGCCGTCCTGATGGCGGGAGAGGGCCTCCAGGGCGCGGGCCGCGCGGGTCTCCAGGCCCGTCGCGCCCGTCGCGTCCATCTCGTCGAGGCCGTCCAGGACCGGCAGGACCATGCGGGCCGACACGACCGCCCGGGCCGACCGCTCCCGCAGGCCGTAGTCGCGCTGGAGGTGGCGCACCAGCCAGCCCTCGAACGACTCCGCCGCGTCCCAGTCCGCCAGCGAGACCAGCACCGGGACCGGTTCGGCCTCGCCCCGCACCCGCGTCAGCTCCATCACGAACTTCCGCGCCAGGACCGTCTTCCCGGCGCCCGGCTCCCCCGTGATCACCAGCCGGCGCGGGCGCAGCTCGCGGTAGTCCTCGACGACCTTCTCCAGACGCCCCGCCGGGGACGCGGGGAGCGCGGGCTCGCGGGCGTTGCCGTACGGACGGAAGGCGAACGTCACGTCGATGGGCGTCAGGTCGCCGCCGAGCGCCTCCGTCCACTGCGGCTCACCGACGGCCTTCACCGCACGGGCGAGCCGCGCGACGACGTCGGGCTCCGCCTCCGGAGGCCGGCGCAGCGCCCACAGCGCGAGGAGCGCCGCGCAGACCCCGGCGACCATCGCGACCGTGTCGATCCGGGTGGACCGCTCCAGCGAGCCCGCCCAGCCGTCGCCGTACAGCGCCCACAGCGCGCATACGGCCACGACCAGCAGGCTCACGCCGGCCAGGACCCTCCCCCGTACCATCCGCCCCCCGTTCCCCCGTGGCTGCTAGTCCAGGATGGTGGTCAGGAACTCCCCCGTCCAGGCGAGGAGTTCGCGTCCGACGAGCGGCTTGCCGCCGATGGGCCGGGTGGCCGGGCGGGGCACCAGGATCTGGTGGACGGCCGGCTTCACGACGGACTTGGGGTGGAGGCGCTTCAGGCGGAGCTCCTGGGACTCGCGGAGCTCCACGGGGGCGAAGCGGATGTTGGGGCCCTGGAGGACGATCTCGCCGACCCCGCAGGCACGGGCCAGCATGCGCAGACCGGCGACGAGGAGGAGGTTCTCGACCGGCTCGGGCAGCTTGCCGTAGCGGTCGGTGAGCTCCTCCCGCACGGCCTTGACGTCCTCCTCCGAGTTCGCGGAGGCGATCGCGCGGTAGGCCTGGAGGCGCAGCCGCTCGCCGGGCGCGTAGTCGTGGGGGACGTGCGCGTCGACCGGCAGCTCGATCTTGACCTCCAGCGGGGCCTCCTCCTCCGCGCCGCCCTCCATCTGCGCCCGGTAGTCCGCGACCGCCTCGCCGACCATGCGGACGTACAGGTCGAAGCCGACGCCCGCGATGTGGCCGGACTGCTCGCCGCCGAGGAGGTTGCCCGCGCCGCGGATCTCCAGGTCCTTCATCGCCACGTACATGCCGGCGCCCATCTCGGTGTGCTGGGCGATGGTCGCCAGCCGCTCGTGGGCGGTCTCCGTGAGGGGCTTCTCCGGCGGGTAGAGGAAGTAGGCGTAGCCGCGCTCGCGGCCCCGGCCGACGCGGCCGCGCAGCTGGTGGAGCTGGGACAGGCCGAAGTTGTCGCCGCGCTCCACGATCAGCGTGTTGGCGTTGGAGATGTCGATGCCGGACTCGACGATCGTCGTCGAGACGAGCACGTCGAACTTCTTCTCCCAGAAGTCCACGACGACCTGCTCCAGGGCCGATTCCGACATCTGGCCGTGCGCCGTCGCGATCCGCGCCTCCGGGACGATCTCACGGAGCCGGGCCGCCGCGCGGTCGATGGAGTCGACGCGGTTGTGGATGTAGAAGACCTGCCCCTCGCGGAGCAGTTCGCGGCGGATCGCCGCGCCGATCTGCTTCTCCTCGTAGGGGCCGACGAAGGTGAGGACCGGGTGCCGCTCCTCCGGCGGGGTGGTGATGGTGGACATCTCGCGGATGCCCGTCACCGCCATCTCCAGCGTCCGGGGGATCGGGGTCGCGGACATGGTCAGGACGTCGACGTTGGCGCGGAGCTTCTTCAGCTGCTCCTTGTGCTCGACGCCGAAGCGCTGCTCCTCGTCGACGATGACCAGCCCGAGGTCCTTGAACCTCGTCTCCGAGGAGAACAGGCGGTGGGTGCCGATGACGACGTCCACCGACCCCTCCCGCAGCCCCTCCAGGGTCGCCTTCGACTCGGTGTCCGTCTGGAAGCGGGAGAGGGCGCGGACCTTCACCGGGAACTGGCCGTACCGCTCGCTGAAGGTGCCGAAGTGCTGCTGCACGAGGAGGGTCGTCGGCACGAGGACGGCGACCTGCTTGCCGTCCTGGACCGCCTTGAAGGCGGCCCGTACCGCGATCTCCGTCTTGCCGTAGCCGACGTCGCCGCAGATCAGCCGGTCCATCGGGACCGTCTTCTCCATGTCCTCCTTCACCTCGGCGATCGTGGAGAGCTGGTCGGGCGTCTCCGCGTACGGGAAGGCGTCCTCCAGCTCGCGCTGCCAGGGCGTGTCGGGGCCGAAGGCGTGGCCGGGGGCCGCCATCCGGGCGCTGTACAGCCGGATCAGGTCGGCGGCGATCTCCTTGACCGCCTTCTTCGCCCGCGCCTTCGTCTTCGTCCAGTCCGCGCCGCCGAGCCGGTGCAGGGTGGGCGCCTCGCCGCCGACGTACTTGGTGACCTGCTCCAGCTGGTCCGTCGGGATGTAGAGGCGGTCGCCGGGCTGGCCGCGCTTGGCGGGGGCGTACTCGACGAGCAGGTACTCGCGGGTCGCGCCCTGCACGGTCCGCTGCACCATCTCCAGGTAGCGGCCGACGCCGTGCTGCTCGTGCACGATGTAGTCGCCGACCTCCAGGGTCAGCGGGTCGATGGTCTTGCGCCGCTTGGCCGGCATCCGCTGGCCGTCCTTGCCGGCCGCCTTCTGCCCCGACAGGTCGGTCTCCGTCAGGACCGCGAGCCCCAGCTCCGGGTCGACGAAGCCGAAGTCGATGGAGCCGCAGGCCACGTGCACGACGGCCGGGTCCACCGTCGCCAGGTCGGCGGCGAGGCGGGCCGCGATCCCCTCGCCGCCCAGCACCTCGACGGTGCGGGAGGCGGGGCCGTGGGCCTCCGTCACGTACACCGTCCGCCAGCCGTCGGCCAGCCAGCCCTTGGTGTCGGCGAGCGCGCGGGCGGTGTCGCCGCGGTACGTCTCGGGGGCGCGCATGCCGAGCGTGAGGGTGTCGCCGTCGGTCTCGGCGTCCGCCGCGAACGGCGACACCGACCACCACATCATGCCGAGCTCCCGCGCCCGGTCCCGGACGTCCGCGATCCCCCACAGGGAGGCCGCGCCGACGTCGATCGGCGCCTCGCCGCCGCCGGCCGTCGCCGCCCACGAGGCCTGGAGGAACTCCTGGCTGGTGGCGACCAGGTCGGCGGACCGGGTCCTGACCCGCTCGGGGTCGCAGACGACGGCCATCGACCCGGCCGGGAGGACGTCGAGGAGCAGCTCCATGTCGTCGACGAGGACCGGCGCGAGGGACTCCATGCCCTCGACCGCGATGCCCTCGGCGATCTTGTTCAGCATCTCGCCGAGCTCCGGGTGCTCCTCGGCGAGGGCCGCGGCCCTCGCCCGCACCTCGTCCGTCAGCAGCAGCTCGCGGCAGGGCGGCGCCCACAGGCCGTGCGCGGCGACTTCGAGCGAACGCTGGTCGGCGACCTTGAAGTACCGGATCTCCTCGACCTCGTCGCCCCAGAACTCGATCCGGAGCGGATGCTCCTCGGTCGGCGGGAAGACGTCCAGGATGCCGCCGCGGACGGCGAACTCGCCGCGCTTCTCGACCAGCTCGACACGGGAGTACGCGGCGGCGGCGAGCCCCTCGACGACCTCCCCGAGATCGGCCGTCCGGCCGCTGCGCAGCGCCACCGGCTCCAGGTCCCCCAACCCCTTCACCTGCGGCTGGAGTACGGAACGGATCGGCGCGACGACGACGGAGACGGGCCCGGCGGCCGGGTCGTCGGGGCTCGGGTGCGCGAGCCGGCGCAGCACGGCGAGGCGGCGGCCGACGGTGTCGGAGCGGGGCGAGAGCCGTTCGTGCGGCAGCGTCTCCCAGGACGGGTACTCGACGACGGTGTCCGGGTCGAGGAGCGACCGCAGCGCCGCCGCCAGGTCCTCGGCCTCCCGGCCGGTCGCCGTCACCGCGAGCACCGGGCGCCCCGAGTCCCTGGCCAGCGCGGCCACGGCGAAGGGCCGGGCGGCGGCGGGGCCGACCAGGTCCACGTGCGGACGGTTCCCGTCCGAGGCGGCCGTCACCGCCTCCGCGAGGGCCGCGTCCTTGACGACGAGGTCGAGCAGACCGTGCAGGCTCATGGAGCTTCCATCCCGGTACGTACGAGGGTGAACGGACAAGCGGCAACGCGAACGACCCGACACGTGAACGGGCCGGGGCCTCCACCCTACGACGCACCTCCCCGTTCCGGTGCGGCATGCGTTCCGCCGGGTCGGCGGCCGCCCGGGGAGGGCGGCGCGCGGCGCCCCCGCGGCGCGCGCGGGGGCGGACGGTTCACTCCGGGGGGTGAGGGGCGCGGCGGCCGGTCGGGCGTCCCCGGACGGCCGTACGGCCCCGGCGCGACGTTCCGCACCGGGGCCGTAGGCGTACCGCCACGCCCGCTACTCGCTCGCGATCGCGTTCAGGACGTTCATCCGGCCCGCCCGGAACGCCGGGATCAGCGCCGCGAAGAGCCCCACGAAGGCCGAGCCCACGAAGACCGTGAGGATCGTCGGCCACGGGATCTCCAGGACCCCGAAGCCCTCCAGGGCGAGGAGCTGCTGCGCGGCCGTGCCCCAGCCCATCCCGAGGCCCAGGCCGAGGAGCGCGCCGAACAGGGCGATCACCACCGACTCCAGGCGGATCATGCGGCGCAGCTGCCGGCGGGAGAGGCCGATGGCCCGCATCAGGCCGATCTCGCGGGTGCGCTCGACCACGGACAGGGCGAGGGTGTTCACGACGCCGAGGATCGCGACGACGATCGCCAGCGCCAGCAGGCCGTAGACGATGTTCAGGAGCTGCCCGACCTGGTTCTGGAGGTCCTCCTTGTAGTCGGCCTGGTTGGAGACCTTGTACTGGGGATACGGGGCCAGCGCCTCCTTCAGGGAGGCGTACGCCGCCTCCTCCTGGCCCTCCTCCGCGCTCGCGAGCAGCAGCGCGCTCGCCGGCATCCGCTCGGCCGGCAGGTGGGCCGCGGCGGTGGTGACGTTCGTGTACATCGCGCCGTTGTCGACGTTGCCGGTGTCGGCCGTGATCGCCGCGACCTTCAGCTTCGCCGTCGAGCCGTGCGCGAAGGCGACGGTGAGGGTGTCGCCGACCTTCACGTCGTGCCCGGTCGCGTAGTCGCTGCCGACGGACATCGCCCCGGGGGCGTACGCGGCCGCCAGGTCTCCGGCGGTCACCTCGCGCCTGAGGTCACCGGCGTACGAGGGCTCGGTCGCCGCCAGCCACTCCTTGGAGACCGTGCCGCGCGGGTCGGTGATCCTCACGTCCACCGGGCGGTACTCGGTGACGTGGTCGAGCCCCGCCACCTTCTCCACGGCGGCCTGCGCCTGCGTCACGATCGGCGTGCCCATCTGGTTCTGCACGATGTAGTCCGCGCCGACGGACCGGTCGAGCTCGTCGGTGGCCGAGGCCACCATGGAGGAGCCGACGACGGAGAGGCAGGCGACGAGCGCGAGGCCGATCATCAGGGCGGCGCCGGTCGCGCCGGTGCGGCGCGGGTTGCGGAGCGCGTTGCGCTCGGCCATCCGGCCGACGGGCCCGAAGACCCGCAGGACGACGACGCCGAGGGCCCGGACGACCCCGCCCGCGAGGACCGGGCCGACGACGACGAAGCCGAGCAGCGACAGCACGATGCCGGCGCCGAGCCACAGCGAACCCGTACCGGCCTTCCCGGCCTCGGCCGCGGCCCACAGCGCGCCGCCGCCGGCGAGCGTGAGGAGCAGGCCGACCGCGCCGCGGACCCGTCCGGCGCGTCCGTCGGCGGGGGTGCCGGCGTCGCGGAGGGCGGCCATCGGGGAGATCTTGCCGGCCCGGCGGGCCGGGACGTAGGCGGCGAGGACGGTGACGAGGACGCCGAGGGAGAGGCCGACGACGGGCGTGGTCCAGGCGACGGTGAGGTCGCGGGTGGACAGCTCCATGCCCATGGACGACATGAGCTTCATCAGGACGACGGCGAGTCCGACACCGGCGGCGACGCCGGCGACCGAGCCGATCAGCCCGAGGAGGACGGCCTCGACGAGGACGGAACGGTTGATCTGCCTGCGGTCGGCGCCGATGGCCCGCATCAGGCCGATCTCGCGGGTGCGCTGGGCGACCAGCATGGAGAAGGTGTTGACGATGAGGAAGATGCCGACGAGGAAGGCGATCCCGGCGAAGCCGAGCATCGCGTACTTCATGACGTCCAGGAAGCCGGCCAGGTCCTCGCTGCCCTCGTCCGCGACCTCGGCGGCCGTCTGCACCGTGAAGCCGTCACCGAGCGCGGCGGCGACGTCCGCCTTCAGCGCCGTGTCCGCGACGCCCTCCTCGCCGTCGACCATGACCTGGGTGAACAGGCCCTCCTTGCCGAGCAGCTGGCGCTGCGCGGTGGCGGTGTCGAAGTAGACGAGGGTGGCGCCCGGGTTGGTGACCTTGAACTCCACGATGCCGGCGACCCGGGCGGTGAAGTCGCCGTCGGCGGTGATCGTACGGAGCGGGGTGCCGAGCTTCAGGCCGTGCTTGTCCGCGGTGCCGCGGTCGACGACGACGTCGGTGGGGCCGCGCGGCTCGTGGCCCTCGACGAGCTCCACCGTACGGAGCTCGTACGGGCTCCAGTTGGCGGCGATCGTCGGGGCGCCGCTGGTCGGGCCGACGTTCTTGTTCGCCTGGTCGACGACGGTGACGCCCATGGAGGTGACGGAGCCCTGCGCGTCGGCGACGCCCTTCGCCCCGCTCACCTCGGTGACGACGGAGGCCGGGAAGGACTCGGGGCGGCCGGTGTCCGGGCTCTCGTCCGTCGGGTCGGCCCGCTCCGGGGAGACGGTGACGTCGGAGGCGGTGACGGCGAAGAGCTTGTCGAAGGTCGTGTTCATGGTGTCGGTGAAGACCAGGGTCCCGGACACGAACGCGACGGAGAGGAGCACGGCGACGGCGGAGAGCGCCATCCGCCCCTTGTGCGCGAGGAGGTTTCTCAGCGAGGTGCGGAAGACGGTCATGACGTCCGCCCGCGCGCGTCGAAGTCCTTCATCCGGTCGAGGACGGCCTCGGCCGTCGGCCGCTCCATCTCGTCGACGATCCGCCCGTCCGCCAGGTACAGCACCCGGTCCGCGTAGGAGGCGGCGACCGGGTCGTGGGTGACCATGACGATCGTCTGCCCCAGCTCGTCCACGGAGCGCCGCAGGAAGCCGAGGACCTCGGCGCCGGCCCGCGAGTCGAGGTTCCCGGTCGGCTCGTCGCCGAAGATGATCTCCGGGCGGGCGGCGAGCGCCCGCGCGACGGCGACGCGCTGCTGCTGGCCGCCGGACAGCTCGGTCGGCCGGTGCTTCAGCCGCCCGGCGAGCCCGACGGTCTCGACGACCCGCTCCAGCCACTCCTTGTCGGGCTTGCGCCCCGCGATGTCCATCGGCAGCGTGATGTTCTCCAGCGCGCTCAGCGTCGGCAGCAGGTTGAACGCCTGGAAGATGAAGCCGATCCGGTCGCGGCGCAGCCGGGTGAGCTTCTTGTCCTTGAGCCCGGTGATCTCGGTCTCGTCGAGGAAGATCTGCCCGCCGGTGACGGTGTCGAGGCCGGCGAGGCAGTGCATCAGGGTCGACTTGCCGGACCCCGAGGGGCCCATGATCGCGGTGAACCGTCCGCGGACGATGTCCACGTCGACGTGGTCCAGGGCGACGACCCGGGTCTCCCCCGAGCCGTACGCCTTGACGACCTGCCGCGCCCGCGCGGCGACGGCCGTCCGCCCTCCAGTACCCCCGTGCCTGGGAATGGTCACAGCCGAAGTCACGGTCTTCTCCTCAACGGAAGCGAGTGGTGTGTAAGAACAAGCTAAGAACCGCACCCGTGCCTTCTCGTCCTCCGCCGGGACGACCGTCCCCTGGCTCGCATGGGGGAGCTACCCCTAGGGGTTCCTCAGTCCGTGGTCGGAGTGAGACCCTGTCCGCACTATTTAGGTGTACGAAGAAAGAGAAAGGCGGACAGGTGAAGGACGGCAGAACGGCCTCCCCACGGACCACCCCCGAGGCCCCTCCGGCAGACCCCCGCCGCGGGCCCGTCGTCGCCGCCCTCATGCTCTGCATGGCGCTCGCCGCCCTCGACGGCACCATCGTCGCCACCGCCGTCCCCCAGATCGTCGGCGACCTCGGCGGCCTCTCCGTCTTCTCCTGGCTCTTCTCCGGCTACCTCCTCGCCGTCACCGTCACCCTCCCCGTGTACGGCAAGCTCAGCGACACCTACGGACGCAAACCGGTCCTCGTCGCCGGCACGATCCTCTTCCTCATCGGCTCCGTCCTCTGCGCCGCCGCCTGGAACATGGCCGCCCTCATCGCCTTCCGCGTCGTCCAGGGCCTCGGCGGCGGCGCCCTCCAGGGCACCGTCCAGACCATCGCCGCCGACCTGTACCCCCTCAAGGAACGCCCCAGGATCCAGGCGAGGCTCTCCTCCGTCTGGGCCACGGCCTCCATAGCGGGACCGGTCCTCGGCGGAGTGTTCGCCGGATACGCGGACTGGCGCTGGATCTTCATCGTCAACCTGCCGGTCGGCGGCCTCGCCCTCTGGATGATCCTCCGCCACCTCAGGGAACCCGCCCGCCCCGCCCGCACGGCCCCGGTCCGCGTCGACTGGGCGGGCGCGCTCGGCGTCTTCGCGACCGGCGCGCTGCTCCTGACCGCGCTCGTCCAGGGCGGAGTGGCCTGGCCGTGGCTCTCGGCCCCGTCCCTGGGCCTCCTCGGCGGCGCGGCCCTCCTCGCGGCGCTCACCGTGGCCGTGGAGCGCCGGGCCGCCGAACCGATCATCCCCGGCTGGGTCTGGCGCCGCCGCACGATCGCCGCCGTCAACCTCGCGCTCGGCGCCCTCGGCCTCCTGATGGTCGCCCCGACCGTCTTCCTCCCCACCTACGCCCAGTCGGTCCTCGGCCTCGGCCCGATCGCCGCCGGCCTCGTCCTCTCCTCCTGGACGCTGAGCTGGCCCATCTCGGCCGCGCTCTCCAACCGCGTCTACACCCGCATCGGCTTCCGCCTGACCGCCGTCCTCGGCATCACCGGCGCGCTCGCCCTCCTCCTCGCCTTCCCCCTCCTCCCCTACCCCGGCGAAGCCTGGCAGCCCGCCCTCCTGATGCTCCTCCTGGGCGGCTGCCTCGGCCTCTTCCAACTCCCCCTCATGGTCGGCGTCCAGTCGACCGTCCCCTACGAGGAACGCGGCACCACCACCGCCTCCGTCCTCTTCTGCCGCCAGGTCGGCCAGAGCACCGGCGCGGCCCTCTTCGGCGCCGTCGCCAACGCCGTCCTCGCCACCCGCCTGGGCGGCGGCGACCTCGACGCGGTCGCCCGCGCCCTGGAGGCCCCCGCCTCCCTCACCGCCGAGGCCGCCGACCACCTCCGCCGGGCGGTGGCCGCGGCCGTCGACTACGTCTACCTGGGCGCGGCGGCGGCAGCCGCCCTCGCCCTCCTGGCCCTCCTCACCCTGGCCCCCCGCCGCTTCCCGGTCCTGAAGGAGGCGACGGGGGACGAGGAGTAGAGAGCGCCGCCGACAGGCCGGAATAGCCCCGTGCCGTGGCCGGTTGGAGCGGGACATGCGCCATGATCCGGAGCCGTTCGGCGGTCTGCACCCTCTGCTGGCGGGGCGGTTCAGTCCGTACCGGTTCGACCCGGCGGGCGGCGTCGACGACCACGCGCTCCGGCTGCTGCTGGAGGCGGCGCGGTGGGCGCCGTCGGCCGGGAACTCGCAGCCGTGGGGGTTCTTCACGGCGCGGCCCGGCGAGCCGGAGCACGCGCGCGTGGTGCCGCACCTCGCGCCCGGTTCGGCCCGGTGGGCGGTGGACGCGGGGCTGCTCGTGGTGACGCTGGCGCGGCGCCACGTCGACGACACGGAGCTCCTGTACTCCGAGTTCGCCGACTACGACCTCGGGCAGGCCGTCGCCCACATGACCGTCCAGGCGCAGGCGATGGGCCTGTCGGCCCACCAGTTCCGCGCCTTCGACCTGGAGGGGCTCACCGAGGAGCTGGACCCCGCCCCGGGCTGGGCCGTCGTGTCGATGGTCGCCCTGGGCAGGGCGGCCGACGCCCCGCCCGGGGGCCGGGAGCGGCGCAGCGTCGCGGAGCTGCTGGCCGCCCCCTGGTCACCGGCGGGCCGGGACCCCGGAAGGTAGGCCTCAGAACAGGGAGTCGTACGCCGAGTCCTGGGTGAGGCCCACCTTGGCGCCCCGCTTGAAGGGAGCCGCCCAGTCGCCGGTGCCGGCGTAGAAGGTCTCGTCGCCGTTCCACGCGATGAGGTCGGCGCGGCCGTCACCGTTGGCGTCGCCGACGCCGGTGAGCCCCTTGAAGGCGCCCCACCCGCCGCCGACCCGCTTGCGGGCCGCGAAGGTCCCGTCGCCCTTGCCGAGGTACAGCCAGAGGACGCCGTCCTTGTCGCGGGCGAGGAGATCGCCGGCCTTGGCGCCGCCGAGGTTCCCGGCGGCCGTCAGCTCGTTGTAGCCCCCCCAGCCGGCGCCGATCCGCTTGCGGGCCGAGAAGGGCGCCTTGGTGTTCCCCGTGCCCGGGTACAGCCACAGGACGCCGGTCTTGTCGGTGGCGAGGAGGTCGGAGCGGCCGTCGCCGGTCACGTCGGCGCCGCCGGTGATCCGGTCGTACGCCTGCCAGCCGCCGCCCACCTGCGTACGGGCGGCGAGCGGAGCGGTCCGGTCGCCGGTGCCCCGGTAGAGCCAGAGCACCCCGGAGCGGTCGCGGGCCACGCTGTCGGGGGCGGAGCTCCCCGCCACGTTCCCGACGGACACCAGCCGGTCGTACGCCTTCCAGCCGCCGCCCACCCGGGAGCCGCCGGTGTCGGTGACGGAGCCTCCCGGGGCGGTGGGCCGGGTGCCGTAGCGCCACAGCACGCCCTCGGGGTCCCGGGTGAGGAGGTCGGCGGCGCCGTCGTCGTCGTAGTCGTGCGCGGCGGCGGGGCGGGAAACGGAGAACCGGCCGGTGGCGACGAGCTCGGGGCCGATGCCCTCGTCCGGGCGGGCGGTGAGCGTCCACTCGTACGCGCCGTTGCGGGCGGGCGCGTCCCAGTCCCTGGCCTCCAGGTCCTTGCCGTCCCAGTGCCAGGCGATCCGGCGCGGGGTCCCGGCCACGGTCCCGGCGGGCTTGTCCCACCCGTCGTGCACGGTCGTCCGGCTGGGCAGGTGGGTGACGGTCAGCCACACCTCGCTGTCCCCCCGGGACAGGTCCCAGCCGAGGTCGACGCCGCGCGCGACCCGGTCGCCGGTGAGCTCGTTCGGAAGGGACGAGCCGAGGAGGGTGACGACGGTCGACTGCCCCGTCGACGCGACCTGCTCGACGGTGGGCCGGCCGCCGTCGGCGCGCGGCGAGATCCGGTAGAGGCCCTCGCCGTGCTCGGGCGTGCCACCGCGGACGAGCAGCGAACCGTCGGGCCCCGCCACCGCGGAGGAGTACGCGGTGAGGGCGACGACCTTCTCCCGGGGGTCGGCGATCGACTGGAGGACGAAGGGCCGCTTCGTCGGGTTGTGGCCGCCCGGCACGAAGGTGGACTGCTCGATGTGGGCCTTCTGGCCGGAGGCCAGCCAGCCGCCGACGACGTACAGCGGGTCGCTCCACTCGCCGGCGTCCGGGATCCACTGCTCCTGGGCCGGCGCGTCCCGGCGGACGGCGACGACCCCACTGCCCCCGCTCCGCGACTCCCGCCAGGCGACGTGCGTGGCGGAGACGCCGCCCCACCAGGGCAGTTCGCCCGGGGAGCGGGTGAACCAGCTGTTCTTCCCCGTGGCGGCATCGACGAGGACCTTGACGGTGACCCCTCCGTCGATCGAGCAGTCGTAGAGCGCGGAACGGCTGTCGGCCCAGCCCTCGTCGGCGCCCTGGCAGTCCATCGAGGGCCCGCCGACCAGCTTGCGGAGCTTCGGCGCGCCCCCGGCGAGCGTCTCGGCGTCGAGCGTGGCGGCGTACTGCACCTGGTGGTCGCCCTCGTACCGGCCGAGCAGCAGCGTGTCGCCGGCCAGGCCCGTGTACATGTAGTCGCCGAGCGCGTCGAGGTCGATCGTGACCGGCGCGGCGTCCGCCTTCGCCATGTCGTGGACCGTCAGCACCGAACTCACGGTCAGCATGGCCCGGTCGCCGGTGACCACGAGGTCCGCGCCTCCGGCCGCCGCGGCGGCGCCCGGCAGCACCACCCGGGTCCCGTCCGCGTACCGGGTCCACCGGAACTCCCGCGTGTCGCCGCGGGACTTCGACAGGAACCCGCTCGGGCCCGCGCCGACGACGTCCGCGTCGCGCGGGAACTCCACGGCCGTCTGCCGTTCGTCCTGCGTGGCGACCGGCGCGGCCGTCGCCGGGAGCGTGGTGAGCGTGCCGCCGGTGGCGGCGAGGACGACGGTGACGGCGGCGGCCGCGAGACGGCGGGCGCGCGGGCGCGCGTGTGCGATGTGCATGATCGTTTCCCTCCCCTGGGAAGGGGAGAGGTTAGCCGACGGCCGCGCTCCGGCCGTCGGCGGGGCGGCGGGCGGTGGGGCAGCCGCCGGTGGGCGACCGGCGGCGGGGCGGCCGTCGGCGGGGCGGGCGGGGCGCCGTGTCAGTCAAGTCGGTGGGGCGGGCGGGGCGCCGGTCAGACGGTCAGGCGGTCAGGCGGTCGGGCGGTCGGGCGGTCGGGCGGTCGGGCGGTCGGGCGGTCGGGCGGTCGGGCGGTCGGGCGGTCAGACGCTCCGTCGCTTCCGGGGCGAGATGCAGAAGGGGTGGCCCGCCGGGTCCAGGAGGACGCGCCAGCGGTCAGGGCGGGGCTGGGACGGGGGCAGGGTGGCGCCCAGGGCGGTCAGTTCGGCCTCCGCCTCGTCGAGGTCGTCCACGTCGAAGTCCAGGTGGAGCTGGGACGGGACCTCGCCCGTGGGCCAGGTCGGCGGGCGGTGGTCCTCGACCCGCTGGAAGCCCAGGACCAGGCCGTCGCCGTCCACCAGGGCGGCGAAGTCGGCGCCGGAGCGTTCGTGCAGGGGCAGGCCCGTGGCCTTCGCGTAGAAGCCGGCGAGGGCCAGGGGGTCGGCGCAGTCGAGGTTGACCGCCGTCAGGTTCATCCGCATGCGCGGAGACTACGGGCGCGGGTCGTCGTCCGCCTCGGGGTTTTCCGGGGCCTCCGCCGACGCCTCCGCGTCCACCCCGGGGTTCTCCGGCGCCTCCGCGTCCACCCCGGGGTTCTCCGGCGCCTCCGTGACCGCCTCGCGGTTCTCCGGGCCCTCCCCCGACGCCTCCGTGTCCGTGTCCGGGTCCGTGACCGCCTCGGGGTTCTCCGGGGCGGCGGCCTCCGCCGCCGCTTCCGGCTCCCCGCCCGCCGCCGGGCGGCCCGCGTCGGCGACCGGGCGGCCCGTCAGGGCCGCGAGGGAGTTGCGGATGTGTTCCATGTGGGAGTGGATCTCGTCGCGCGCCTCGTCGTGCTCGCGCAGCACCCGCTCCGTCCCGCGCTCCGTCCGCTCGGCCTCGAGCCGGGCCTCCGCCAGGATCTCCCCGGCCTTCGCCTCGGCGTCCTCCTGGCCGTGCCGCGCCTCCTCCTCGGTACGGGCGAGGTCCCGGCGGACCTCCTCCAGGCGCGCCTCGGCCCGGGCCACCTGCTCGGCGTGACGGGCGTCCAGCCCGGCGGCGGCCGTCTCGGCGGCGCGGTCCGCGTCGGCGCGGGCGGTGCGGTGCTCCTCGGTCTGCCGGGCCAGCAGTTCGGCCGCGCGGTGCACGGTCTCCTCGTACGCCTCCGTCGCCGCCGCCCTGGCCCCCTCCGCGTCCCGGTGGGCGATGGTGGCCTGCTCCTCGGCGCGTTCGCGGGCGGTCTCCAGGGTCGCGCGGGCCTGCGCCGCGACCGCGGTCCGTACCCCTTCCGCGTAGGCGCCGGCCGCCTCCCCGGCCTCCCGGGCCGCGGTGGCCGCCGCCTCCGCGACGGCCTGCGCCTCGGCCTCGGCGGCGCGGACGAGCCGTTCGTCCTCCTGCTCCGCGAGCTTCAGGATCTGCTCGGCGGCCTCGCCCAGGGACTCGTACCGCTGCGGCTTCAGCACCGCGACGGCCTCCCTCAGCGCGGCCAGCTCCGCCTCCCCCTCCTCGACGAGGGCGGTGAGCCGCGCGGCCCGCTCCCACGCCTCGTCGCGGTCCCCGGACAGCCCGTCGAGGTGGCGGTCGACCTGCTCCGGGCGGTACCCCCGGCCCCGTCCGACGGAGAAACTCATCCTGACGCCCCTTCCCTATGGCCTCGCCCTCCAGGATGCGCCATAAGAACGGACAAAAGGCGCCCGACGTGATCACACACCGAGCGCCCTTCGTCACATTCCGCCTAACAAGGCGTCAGAGCGGACGTCCCACGGAAGCCGTCACAGCAGCCCGCCACAGCAGCCCGCCACAGCAATCCGTCACAGCAGTCCGTCCCACATCTGCTCCAACAGCACCGACCACCAGTTCTCCGGCGACGACAGCGCCGCCGGATCCAGCATCGCCAGCTGCGCCTGGAAGTCGACCGTCCAGCGACCCGCCTGCTCCGGCGTCAGCCCGAACCGCAACCGCCACATCCGCCCCAGCAGCGCCATCGACCGCGTGAACTCCGGCAGCCCGGTGTTCACGAACTGCGGCGGCACCGACGCCCCGCCAGGACCGGCCTCCACCGGCACCGCCACGATGTGCGCGGTGCCGTACTGGACGCAGATCGCCCGCCCGAAGTCCGAACCCAGCACCAGGTACGAACTCGCGTCCGCCGCCGCCGGCACCTGCCGCTGCTGCGCCAGCTCCGCCAGCGTCGGCACCACCGGCATCGCCGGCTGCGCCCAGAAGAACGGCCCGAAGTCCGCCGGCAGCCCCGCCCACATGAGCGTCACCGCCACCAGCTCCGGCACACCCTGCCGCGACACGGCCCGCTGGTCGAACCGGAGGATCCCCGGCCCGAACGCACCCGCCAGCTCCTGCGCCACACCCTCCGGCGGCACCGGCGGCGCCGGCTGCACCTGCGGCAGCGGAGCCCGCACCGGGGCCGGCCGCGCCGGACCGTCCGCCACCTGGTGCAACTCGCCCTGGTGCGTGAGGAGCTGCCGCATACCCTGCTGCCGGCCCGCGTGATCACGACCGTACGGGGCGATGCTGGTGATCCGCGCCTGCGGCCACGTCTCGCGGATCATCCGCGCACAGTAACCACCCGGCAGCTCACAGGACTCCAGCTCCGTGTGCAGCTCCAACACCTGCTGCGGCGGCACCCCGAGCCCCCGCAGCTCGTGCAGGATCTGCCACTCCGGATGCGGGGTGCCCGGCGCCGAACGCCGGATGATCTGCTGCTCCGAACCGTCCGGAGCCCGGTACCGCAACACCGCCTGGTACCCGGGACCCACCGTCGGCACACCGGCCGGCGGCTGCTGCGGATACCCGTAGGCCGGAGCCGGACCAGGAGCCGGGACAGGGGCCGGAGCGGCGACCCGACCGGGCGCCTGCGGCGCCGCCGGAGCCGGACCCGGCGGAGGCAACGGCGCACCCGGGCCCACCGGACCCGGCTGGGCCAGCATCGTCGGCGCGTGCTCGATGCCGTGCGCCGGCGTCCCCGGACCCCCGGGAGCACCCGGCGGCGGAGGCGGCGGAGGCGGCACCGCGCCACCACCGGCAGGACCCGCCGGACCCGCCGGACCGACCTGCCCCGGATGCGCCAACATCGTCGCCGCGTGATGCACCGGCTGCGGAGGCGTCACGGGCCCCGGCGGCGCGGGCGGCGGAGGCACCCCCGGACCCCCGGAAGCACCCGGCGGCGGCGTCTGCGGCACCAACTGCGTCGGCACGTACGCGGGCGCGGGCACCGGCCCGCCGGACGTCCCACCGGGCACCCCCGGCGGAGGCGGCGGAGCGACCGGCCCGGCAGCCTGCTTCTTCGGCGGCAACGCCGCCTTGCTCGTCGCCGCGTCCGCGATGTCCCCCGCACCCGCGACCGGCGGAGCGGCGGGCGGCGGCGGAGCGGCACCCGGCACCACGGGCGGCGGCGTCACACCGGGCGGCGTCACACCGGCCGACGGAGCCGCGGCCGGATCCAGACGCGGCGCCACGGCCGTCTTCGGCAACGCGCTCCCCCCGTGCATCAACGCCGTCGGCGCGTCCGCGCCGACCAACGGCGCCGGCACGTCCTCGTCGTCGGCCCCCGACAGCGGCGGCGCGAACACCGTCGCCGGCAACGGCACACCCTCCACCCCACCGGAACTCGCGTTGGCATCCGCCCACGGACTGCCCGGCGACGCCGCCGGAACCCCGTCCATCGCCGTCGGCTCGTACGCGTCGTCATCCGACCCACCGGCCGACGACACCGAAGAGGAAGAAGAAGGCGAATCGAACGAGGGAAGCGGGATCGCCGCCGCCGGCGTCTCCGACCCGACCGCGGAATCCGCCCCCGCCGACGACACCGACGCCCCCGACACCCCACCCGGACCGACCGCGGAAACCGCACCCGCGTCCGTGTCCGTATCGGGCTCCCCCCGCTCCTCCTGCGACGCGTTCGGCCGCTGCGGCAGACCGATCTTGTCCGCCGCGTCCTGCAACCACTCCGGCGGACTCAACAGGAACGACGTCTGGTTCAGATCGATCCGCGCCGGCGGCGCGGCCGGAACCGGCGCGACCGCCTCCTCGGCGACCCCGTACTCCTCCTCGTACCGCCGGATCACCTCACCCACCGGCAAACCCGGCCACAGCGTCGCCTCGCCCGAATCCCGCGCGATCACCAACCGCTGCCGACCCACATCCGACGTCGGACCACCCTCACGGCCCTCCGCCCACACCACGAAACCGAGACCGAACTCCCGCACCCGCACCTCCTGGTGCTGATACGGCGGCAACTCGCCGTTCACCCACTCCTCGGCACGCTCCTGCGCCTGCGCGAACGTCACCACAGCCGGCTCACCCTCCCACCGGGGCCACGGGCACGGCACGCGCGAAGCCGCCGTCCACCATCAGATTCGCGACCGTCTCCAACTCCGGCGGATTACCGGCCAGCCGCAGCAGGAACGCGTCGAAATCCTCACCACAGGGAAGCAACAACCGCTCCACCCGCTCGCTCACCGACCAGCCGGCGGCCTCCTCACCGGAATCCCGCACATCGTCATAGGCACAGAACCACACCGAACCCACACCGGCGCCCCGCACCTTCAACGCGACCAGACCACCCTGCACGAAGGCCACACCCAGGTAGTCCTTCGTCAAATGATCCCGCAGACACTTGTTGACATAGACGAGGTCATTGACCCCCGCCTCCTCACGCACCGTGAAGAACGGCTGGTCCACCAGAAGCCCCAGCTCCGCGTCGAGCGCCGCACCCACCGGCGCACAACCACCCGCCACCTTCAAGAACGAGCGGTACGCCCCCGGCAGCCGATAACCGAGATCCTCCTCGACCCCCTGAAGCTGCTGCTCCGACACCGACACCCCGGACTTCGGCAACCCGAAATGCACCGGACGCGTCTCCTGCAACGGCCGCGTCCCCCGCTTCCCATGGTCCACCGCCGCCGTCGCCACACCACCGTGATGCCGCAACAACGCCTTCACCTCGACCGGAACCAACTCCAGACGACGCTCACCCACCACGTGATGCCACGTCCAACCATGCGGCGTCGCCACCGCCGGAATCGTGTCCCACAACTCATGACCGGTCGCCGCCATCGCCGCGTTCGCCGACACGTAATCCGTCAGCCGCAACTCGTCGACACCAAAACCCTCCGGCGGCTCCGCGATCTCCGCCGCCGCACGCGCATACGGCGAAAAATCCGGAAAACCCCGCTCGTCCACCCGCACCCCCCGCGGATGCCGGGAAGCGCGCACCGGATCCGGGAAACGCACGACCTGCCCGGCATAGGCCGCGTTCGGTGGCGCGGTGGACTGCCCGAGCCGACCTGTCGTCATGGCGGTTGCCCCCTGCATGGCGTCACTGGCTGCTACTGCTTGCTACTGCTTGCTCCTACCGCCGGACCCCACTGCGCACAGCTCGCCCGACCGATCCCGCACAGCCTATGCGCTGCCACAAGAGCACGAACCGGCCCGAGCCCCCACCGACCCACCCCACCCACCCACCGTCACCAACCGTCACGAAGCCATGACAGGCCGACCACGGCTCCGACACACCGACACGGCGAAACCCCCACCCAGCTTCCCCATATGGCTCCCTATTTGGCAGGCTGTGCACCGCAACTCGGGGGATTGCAGGAGGGGAAGACGAGCACCATGTACGCAAGCACGACGCCCACACAGGGTGACCCACGCCTCAACTGGAGCAGCGACACCGACAACGGTCGCGCCCCCCTACTGCTCCACCGCCGCGACGGCATCCTGCCCGCCGTCGGAGCAGCCCTCTCCGTCCGCGGCGAGACACTCACCTGCACCGCGGGCCGCGGAGAGACACCACCCACCCTCCACGCCCTCGTACAGGACTTCCTCGACACCCTCACCAGCGGACAACGCGAACGCTTCACCGGCCGCTGCCCCGAAGCCATCCTGCTCTCCCGCCACCTCACCGCCACCGAGAACAACCGCTCCAAACGCGCCCAACGCAAACCCCTCACCGCCGGCGAAGCCCGCCGCAGCCTCAAGAACGCCAAACTCACCACACGACGCATCCGCGAGGACGGCGACCCCCTCCACGGCAGCTACGCCGCACCCTGCCGCTCCTGCGCCGCCCTCCTCGACCACTTCGGCGTCCGCACCGTCACGCCCACCGAGAACGGCTGACCCGACCCATGTCCGACACCACCCGCTTCCCCGTCAACGTCGACGCCGCCCTCCGCGACGCCGGCTGGCAACCCGGACGCTGGGACATCAAAATCGCCGAAGAATGGGCCGACACCCTCCGCGCCCACGTCTCCCCCGCCGGCCACCGCCACAGCGTCTTCCCCTCCGCCGTCGAAGCCTGGGCCGAATTCGGCGGCCTCCACCTCACCGCCCCCGGCCACGGCCGCCAGATAGCACCCGCCACACTCCGCTTCGACCCCCTCGCCGGCCTCCACCTCGCCCGCACCCTCGCCGACCTCGGCCGCGCCCTCGGCACCGAACTCGCCCCCCTCGGCGAAGAAGGCGACCACCAGGCCGTCCTCGCCATGGACATCGAAGGCCGCGTCTACAGCCTCGACCACACCGGCGACTGGTACCTCGGCCGGGACATCGACACCGCCCTCGCCACCCTCGTCACCGGCACCCGGCCCACCCGCCTCACCGCCGGCTAGACGACCCGACCCCGAACCAGGGGAATCACCGCGGAGACCCTGAAACCACCCGCGTCCGTCGGACCCGACACGAACGCACCCCCCAGCCGCACCACCCGCTCCTCCATCCCCACCAAGCCGTTCCCCCCACTCGGCAACCCCGCATCCGCCACACCCGCGTCCGACGGACCGTTCTCCACCTGCGTCGCCACCTCGGCCTCCCGATGCGCGAGCCGCACCACGACCGCCGCACCCGGAGCGTGCTTGTGCACGTTCGTCAACGCCTCCTGGATCACCCGGTACGCCGTCCGCCCCACCTCCGACGGATACGCCCCCGGCTCCCCCACCACCACCAGCTCCACCGCGGCCCCCGCCAACCGCGACTCCTGACACAACCCCTCCACCGCATCGAGCCCCGGCCCGGCCGCCGCCTCCGCCGCCTCCGCCGCCGCGGCCGCCGCCCGCCCCACCGCCGCCAACGGCACCACGGCCCGAACCACCGGAGCGGACTCCTCCCGCAACACCCCCAACATCTCCCGCAACTCCGTCAACGCCTGACGCCCCATGTCACCCACCAACGCCGCGTTCCGCACCGCCTTCTGCGGATCCTTCAACGCCACCGCCTGCAACGCCGCCGCATGCACCACCATCAACGACACCCGATGCGCCACCACATCGTGCATCTCCCGCGCGATCCGCCGCCGCTCCTCCTGCCGCGCCCACTGCGCCCGCTGCTCCGCCCGGTCCGCCAGCAGCGACAACTCCTGCTCCAACGAGTCCGCCCGCTCCCGCAGACTCTCCATCAGCCGCCGACGCGCCCCTATATAGAGCCCGTACAACACCGGCGGCGCATTCAGCCCCAACGTCATGAACAACGCCATCACCGGCACGTACCAGGCACTCGGATCGAAGTCGTCCGCCTGCGCGGCGATGTCCCGCCGCAGCTCCACGGCCGTCACCACGAACACCGCGACCGTCGCCATCCCCGCCAGCACCGCCGTGTACCGCCGCGGCACCTCGGACGCGGCCAGCGTGTACAACCCGACGATCCCCATCAGGAAACCCGTCTCGGCCGGCGCCACCGCGACGGAGACCAGCACCACCGTGATCGGCCACCGCCGCCGCACCAGCAGCACGGCCCCCACGAGAAACCCCAACAGCGCCCCCAACGCCTCCGGCGCCCCCGCCCTCCCCGCGAACGACACCCCCTCGACGGCACACTCCACCGCCGACACCAGCGCCAAACCCGCATCGAGCACGACACTCCGCCGCCGCGCCCACCACCACATGGTCCGCGCGCCCGGCGCGTCCCGATCTGCCCCCGTTGCGGTCATGCCCCCACCCTACGGGCGCCTCCCTGCGAAATCCGAAGGACGTCAACACCTCGCACACCAGTCCCTCGAACTGCTGAATCGCCCGCTTTTTCGACACACGCGTCCGCATTCCGGACGACGCTCATCACATGACCGCAGAAATGAACCGCTACGCGGACTTCGAGGGCCTACGCGCCGAGGCGGTGGCCCTGCGCCGCGAGGGCCTCAGCCTCCGCCAGATCCGCGACCGTCTGAAGATCTTCAACAACGACCTCCTCCAGCGCCTCGTCAAGGGCGAACCCCCACCGGAGTGGACCAAGCGCCCCAACGCCAAGGACGACCTCCGCGCCCGCGCCCGAGAACTCCGTCTCCAGGGCATGACCTACGACCAGATCCAGGTCGAGCTGGGCTGCTCGAAGAGCTCGATCAGCCTGTGGGTACGGGACCTGCCGAAGCCGGAACGGAAGCGGACCCGGGAGGAGGCGTCCGAGATCGCCCGGCGGGGGTGGGAGCCCACGATGCGCCGGCGCGAGGAACACCGGCGGGAGACCAAGCGCGCCGCGGCCGAGGGAATCGGCGCCATGTCGGACCGCGAGCTCTTCATCCTGGGCGTGGGGCTCTACTGGGCCGAAGGCACGAAGGACAAGGCGCATGCGCGGCGCGAGCGCGTCGCCTTCGTCAACAGCGACCCCGGGATGGTGCGGGTCTTCGCGGCCTGGCTCGACCTCCTGGGCATCCCCGCCGCGCGGCGCACGTACAGCCTCATGATCCACGAGACCGCCGATGTCGCCGGAGCCGAGCGCTACTGGGCGGAACTCGTCGGGGTCGATCCGACTCGCCTCGGCAAGACGACCCTCAAGCGGCACAACCCGAAGACGATCCGCAAGAACATCGGCGCGGAGTACCGGGGATGCCTTGTCATTCGCGTTCTCGGCAGCGCCGACTTGTACCGTCGCATCGAGGGTGCCTGGTACGGCATAGTGGGGGCCGTCGCGTCGATGGACTAGCGAATTGTCCGTTTTGACGAGAATGCCATCCCCTGTGGTGTAATCGGCAACACATGTCACTTTGGATGATATGTTCCAGGTTCGAGTCCTGGCAGGGGAGCCACGACGCACAAAGCTCCGGTTCGGGCCCTGACCTCCCAGGTCAGGGCCCTTCCTCATGGCCGCCCCCTGGCGCCCCGGTATCCTTCGTGCGTCCACCACCCAAAGCCGAAGGGCATATCCGTGAGCGCCAACCGCCCGGCAGCCGTCGTCGTCCTCGCAGCGGGTGAGGGCACCCGCATGAAGTCCAAGACCCCCAAGGTCCTGCACGAGATCGCCGGGCGTTCGCTCGTGGGGCATGTCGTGTCCGCCGCGCGCGAGCTGGAGCCCGAGCACCTCGTCGTGGTCGTGGGGCACGCGCGGGAGCAGGTCCGGGGGCACCTGGAGGAGGTGTACCCGGGGACCCGTACCGCCGTGCAGGAGGAGCAGAACGGCACCGGGCACGCGGTGCGGATGGCGCTGGAGGAGCTGGGGGCGGCTCCCGAGGGGACCGTGGTCGTCGTCTGCGGCGACACTCCGCTGCTGTCCGGCGCGACGCTGCGGGCGCTCGCCGAGACGCACGCCGGTGACGGCAACGCGGTGACCGTGCTGACCGCCGAGGTGCCGGACGCCACGGGGTACGGGCGGATCGTGCGGGACCTGTCCACCGGGGCCGTGACCGCGATCGTCGAGCACAAGGACGCCTCGCCCGGTCAGCTCGACATCCGGGAGATCAACTCCGGGGTGTTCGCCTTCGACGGGGCGCTGCTCTCGCAGGCGATCAAGCAGCTGCGGACGGACAACAGCCAGGGCGAGGAGTACCTCACCGACGTGCTGTCGATCCTGCGCGAGGCCGGGCACCGGGTCGGTGCGTCCGTGGCCGCCGACCACCGGGAGATCCTCGGGATCAACAACCGGGTGCAGCTGGCCGAGGCCCGTACGCTGCTGAACCAGCGGCTGCTGGAGGCCGCGATGACGGCCGGGGTGACCGTGGTCGACCCGTCGTCCGTCGTCGTGGATGTGACCGTGACGTTCGAGCCGGATGCGGTGATCCACCCGGGTACGCAGCTGCTGGGTGCCACGCACATCGGCGAGGACGCCGAGGTCGGGCCGAACACGCGGCTGAAGGACACGACCGTGGGTCGGGGCGCGCGGGTGGACAACACCGTGGCGGATTCGGCCGTGGTGGGCGAGGGCGCTTCCGTGGGTCCGTTCGCCTACCTGCGGCCGGGGACGAGGCTCGGTGCGAAGGCGAAGGCCGGTACGTACGTCGAGATGAAGAACGCGACGATCGGCGAGGGCACCAAGGTTCCCCACCTGTCGTACGTGGGCGATGCGACGATCGGCGAGTACTCGAACATCGGTGCCGCGAGCGTCTTCGTGAACTACGACGGCGTGGCGAAGCACCACACCACGATCGGGTCCCACTGCCGGACCGGTTCGGACAACATGTTTGTGGCTCCCATCACGATCGGGGACGGTGCCTACACGGCTGCCGGGTCCGTGATCACGAAGGACGTGCCGGCGGGTGCGCTGGCCGTCGCCCGGGGCCAGCAGCGGAATATCGAGGGCTGGGTCGCGCGGAAGCGGCCCGGTAGTGCCGCGGCGAACGCGGCCGAGGCGGCCTCGGAGGGTTCGGCCGGCGAAAGCTGACCGGAAACAGGTACGTCGATCGAGGCGTACCGTGATACGTGCACACAAATTCGGCTGGTTCGCACATGCGCTCGGTGGCGCGGGTCTGCGGCCAGGGAACACGTCTGAGGAGACAGTGCTGTGACCGGGATCAAGACGACCGGCGAGAAGAAGCTGATGCTCTTCTCCGGCCGCGCCCACCCCGAGCTGGCCGAGGAGGTCGCGCACCAGCTGGGTGTCGGTCTCGTTCCGACCAAGGCGTTCGACTTCGCCAACGGTGAGATCTACGTCCGCTTCCAGGAGTCGGCGCGCGGCGCGGACTGCTTCCTGATCCAGAGCCACACGGCTCCGATCAACAAGTGGATCATGGAGCAGCTGATCATGATCGATGCTCTGAAGCGGGCCTCGGCCCGGAGCATCACCGTGATCGTCCCGTCGTACGGCTACGCCCGTCAGGACAAGAAGCACCGCGGCCGCGAGCCGATCTCGGCCCGTCTGGTGGCGGATCTGATGAAGACGGCGGGCGCGGACCGGATCCTGACCGTGGACCTGCACACGGACCAGATCCAGGGCTTCTTCGACGGCCCGGTGGACCACCTGTCGGCGCTGCCGGTGCTGGCGGACTACGTGGGCGGCAAGGTCGACCGCGCGAAGCTGACGATCGTCTCCCCGGACGCGGGCCGCGTGCGGGTCGCCGACCGCTGGTGCGACCGTCTGGACGCGCCGCTGGCGATCGTGCACAAGCGCCGTGACAAGGACGTCGCCAACCAGGTGACCGTCCACGAGGTCGTCGGTGACGTGAAGGGCCGTGTCTGTGTCCTGGTGGACGACATGGTCGACACGGGCGGCACGATCTGCGCGGCGGCCGAGGCGCTCTTCGCGCACGGTGCGGAGGACGTCATCGTGACGGCCACGCACGGCATCCTGTCGGGTCCCGCGGCGGACCGCCTGAAGAACTCGAAGGTGAGCGAGTTCGTGTTCACGGACACGCTGCCGGTGCCGGGTTCCCTGGAGCTGGACAAGATCACGGTGCTGTCGATCGCGCCGACGATCGCGCGTGCGGTGCGCGAGGTGTTCGAGGACGGTTCGGTGACGAGCCTCTTCGAGGAGCACTGAGTCCCGGGATTCGCCGCGGAGGGCCGTCTTCCCCGTTCGGGGGAGGCGGCCCTCCGCCGTTCCCGGGTCCGTGATCCATTTGGGGGGCCGGGGGTGGGCGGGTAGACTGCCCTGGTTGCTCGGCGAGGGAGGCCGGTACCCGTTTCGGGTCGGCGCTCCGTTATCGACGCGCTCTTCGTAGCAGGCCATCGCCAGTCGGCGGCCGGGTGACAGTCACAGATGTCACCACCACTACGAGGAGTGCACATGTCCGAGGTGAAGCTCGCCGCCGCCGTCCGCACCGAGTTCGGCAAGGGCGCCGCCCGCAAGATCCGCCGCGCCGCCGCCATTCCGGCCGTTCTCTACGGTCACGGCACGGACCCGGTCCACCTGACGCTGCCGGCGCACGAGACCACGATGGCGCTGCGTACCCCGAACGTCCTGCTGGCCCTGGACATCGAGGGCAAGGGCTCCGAGCTGGCCATCCCGAAGGCCGCCCAGCGCGACCCGCTGAAGGGTGACCTGGAGCACGTCGACCTCCTCCTGGTCAAGCGCGGCGAGAAGGTCGTCGTCGAGGTTCCGGTCGTCGCCGAGGGCGAGCTCGCCGCCGGTGGCAACCTGCTGGAGCACGTCCTCAACACCCTCTCCGTCGAGGCCGAGGCCACCCACCTCCCCGAGTCCGTGACGGTCTCCGTCGAGGGCCTGGAGGCCGGTTCCTCCGTCGCCGCCGGTGCCATCACGCTGCCGAAGGGCGTCACCCTGGTGACCGAGGCCGACGCCGTGGTCCTCCAGGTCCTGGCCGCCCAGGCCGAGGAGCCGGCCGCGGAGTCCGCCGAGGGCGACGAGGCCGCCGAGGCCTGAGCCGTAGGCTCTGTCCGACGTTGACGGGGTGACGGGCCGCGCTGCGGTCCGTCGCCCCGTTTCCTTGTGTGGGGTGAATGGGAGATGGCGATGACCGACGACGCGAACGCGCCCTGGCTGATCGTCGGCCTCGGCAATCCGGGGCCGGAGTACGCGGGCAACCGCCACAACATCGGCTTCATGGTGGTGGATCTGCTGGCGGACCGGATCGGCGGGAAGTTCAAGCGGGCGCAGAAGGCGCAGGCGCAGGTCGTGGAGGGCCGGATCGGTCCGGTGGGTCCGGCGAACCGGCGGGTGGTGCTGGCGAAGCCGATGTCGTTCATGAACCTGTCCGGTGGTCCGGTGACCGCGCTGCGGGACTTCTACAAGGTGCCGACCGCGCACGTGCTGGCGATCCACGACGAGCTGGACATCGACTACCCGACGCTGCGGCTGAAGCTGGGTGGCGGGGACAACGGGCACAACGGGCTGAAGTCGATGACGAAGTCGATGGGGCCCGACTACCACCGGGTGCGGTGCGGGATCGGGCGTCCGCCGGGCCGGATGCAGGTGGCGGACTTCGTGCTGAAGGACTTCTCGTCGACCGAGCGCAAGGAGCTGGACTGGTTCGTGGACCGGTCGGCGGACGCGGTGGAGTGTCTGGTGACGGAGGGCCTGGAGCGGGCCCAGTCGGCGTACAACTCCTGAGCGTCGTCTTTCGGCCGTACGACTGTACGATCGCGGGTCATGACGCACGTCCGCAACGCCGCCATGGTCCTCGTCGCCGTCCTGCTCGTCGTCGCGGGGGTGTGGGCGTCGTGGGCGTCGGCGCAGCACGTCCTGTTGGCGAAGGGTCGTGAGCACGGGACGCTGACGGTGACGGGGTGTGCGGACGAGCGGTGTCGCGGTGCGTACGTGCCGGACGATTCCGGTGCGCCCCGTCGCACGTTGGTGATCGAGCGGTCGGTGGCGGCGGGTCCGGGTGCGGTGATCCCGGTGGTGGTGAAGCCGGGGACGGACGAGGGCGTGCGGGCCGGCTGGGGTGGTGGGCTGCACGCGTGGCTCCCGCTGGGCGGGGCGCTGGTGTTGGCCGCGCCGCTGGTGGCGGGGGGTCTGCGGCTGCGTCGGACGGCGTGGTCGCTGGCGGGGGCGGGTGCGGCGTTGTGGGTGGCGGCGTTCGTCACGTTGTGACGGGTCTTGTCGAGGGGCGTGTTCCACCGGTTCTCGGCGGGATTGTTATGAGGCTCTGGGTTAAGGGTGACTTAAAGGGACGGATAAGCTGCGGGCGCCGCCCCCCACGGCATCCCTCATCCACAGATGGACGACTGCACATGCGACGTTCCCTGATTCCTGCCGCCACGCTTGTCGCGGCCATGGCGGGCTCTCTGATCCTGGCGCCGACCGCCTTCGCGTCGAACGGCCCCAAGGGTGACAACGGCACCGTCAAGATCCACGACTCGAAGACGGGCGAGGAGTTCAAGCAGAACGAGCCCAAGGTCTGCGAGTTCTACCTCGACGCGTTCCACTTCGACGCCGAGCAGAAGGCGACCTGGAGCATCGAGGCCTGGTCGAACAACGACCAGGAGAAGCACACCGAGGTCAAGAAGGGTGCGATCGCCCTCGACGCCGAGGGGCACGGCCGCACCGAGGACATGACTCTCGCCGACGGCCAGTACAAGCTGTTCTGGAACTTCGACGGCGAGAACGGCAAGGCCAAGCACAAGGTCTTCAAGGTCGCGTGCGAGCCGGGCGAGGAGACCTCCGGCGGTAGCACCACGGGTGAGACCACCACGGGTGAGACCACCACCGGTGAGACGACCACCACGGGTGAGACCACCACGGGCGAGACGACCGCCACCGGTGAGACCACCACGGGCGAGACCACCGCCACGGGTGAGACGACCTCCACGGGTGAGACGACCGCGACCGGTGAGACCACCGCGACCGGCGGCTCCTCCGCGACCGGTGAGACCACCGCGACCGGCGGCTCCTCCGCGACCGGTGAGACGACCGCCACGGGTGGCGACGCCGCCACCGGTGACGTCAAGGGTGACACCGACACCAAGGGCGGCTCCGAGGAGGGCAACCTCGCGGAGACCGGTTCCAGCGCGCCGGTCGGCGTTCTGGCCGGTGTCGCCGCCGCGCTCGCCGCGGCCGGCGCGTTCCTGGTGATGCGCCGCCGCAAGGCCGCGCAGGGCTGACGTACCCCGTCATGACGGAAGTGCCCCCACGGGAGTCCCGTGGGGGCACTTCTCGTGTGCCGTGTCGTCAGCCGGTGTTGCGGAGGCCCGCCGCGACGCCGTTGACCGTGAGCAGCAGGGCCCGCGCGAGCAGCGGGTCCGGCTCCTCGCCGGCCTCGGCGGCGGCGCGCTGGCGGGCGAGGAGGGCGACCTGGAGGTAGGAGATCGGGTCCAGGTAGGCGTCGCGGATGGCGAAGGTCTGCTGGAGGACCGGGTGGGAGTCCAGCAGGGTCTGGCCGCCCGTGATCTTGAGGACCTCCTCGACCGTGAGCGCGTGCTCCTCCTCGATCGTCTCGAAGACGTGCTTGAGCTCGTCGGGGACGAGGGTGTCGACGTAGTGGCGGGCGATCCGGAGGTCCGTCTTCGCGAGCGTCATCTCCACGTTGGAGAGGAAGTTGCGGAAGAAGTGCCACTGTTCGTGCATCTCGCCGAGGACCGCGTCGAGGCCGGCCTCGCGCAGCGCCTTGAGGCCGGAGCCGACGCCGAACCAGCCGGGGACGATCTGGCGGGACTGGGTCCAGCCGAAGACCCACGGGATGGCGCGCAGTCCGTCGAGCGAGACGCCGGAGCCGGGGCGGCGGGCGGGCCGCGAGCCCAGGTGCAGGTCGGCGAGCTGGTCGACCGGCGTGGAGGCGAGGAAGTACGTCGGCAGGTCGGGGTCCTCGACGAAGGCGCGGTAGGCGGCGTGGGCGGCTTCGGAGGCGACGTCCATCGCCGCGTCCCAGCGGGCGAGGGCCTCGTCGGACTGGCGGGGCGCGGTGTGCAGGGCGGAGGCCTGCAGCGTCGCGGCGACGGTCAGTTCGAGGTTCTCGCGGGCGAGGGAGGGGATGAGGTACTTGTCGGAGATGACCTCGCCCTGTTCGGTGACCTTGATCTCGCCTTCCAGGGTGCCCCAGGGCTGGGCGAGGATCGCGTCGTGCGAGGGGCCGCCGCCGCGGCCGACGGTGCCGCCGCGGCCGTGGAAGAGGCGGAGGCGGACGCCGTAGCGGTGGGCGACGTCGCGCAGGCGGCGCTGGGCGCGGTGGATCTCCCACTGGCTGGTGGTGATGCCGCCGAACTTGGAGGAGTCGGAGTAGCCGAGCATGACCTCCTGGACGTCGCCGCGGAGGGCGACGAGGCGTCGGTAGGAGGGGTCGGCGAGCATGTCGTTGAGGATGACGTCGGCGGCGCGGAGCTCGTCGGTGGTCTCCAGGAGCGGCACGATGCCGATCTTGGCCCAGCCGGCGTGCAGGTCGAGGAGGCCGGCCTCGCGGGCGAGGACGGTAGCGGCGAAGACGTCGTCGGCGCCCTGGCACATCGAGATGATGTAGGACTCGATGACTTCGGGGCCGAAGCGCTCGAAGGCTTCCTTGATGGTGTGGAAGACGCCGAGGGTCTTCTGGCCGGGTGCGTCGAGCGGGGCGGGGGTGGGGGCGAGCGGTCGGCGGGAGCGGAGTTCCTTGGCGAGGAGCTTCTGCCGGTAGTCGCGGGGCATGTCGGCGTATCGCCAGGACTCCTCGCCGAGGCGGTCGAAGAGCTGGCCGAGCGCGTGGTGGTGGGCGTCGGCGTGTTCGCGGACGTCCATGGTGGCGAGCTGGAGGCCGAAGGCGGCGAGGGTGCGGATGGTGCGGTCCATGCGGCCGTCGGCGAAGAGGCCGCCGCGGTGCTGGCGCAGGGAGGTCTGGATGAGGGTGAGGTCGCGGATGAGTTCGGCGGTGCCGAGGTAGTCGCGGCCTTCCTGGTGGGGGGTGCCGGCGGCGAGGCGTTCGCGGGTGTTGAGGAGCTTCTGGCGGACGCAGGTGGCCTTGAGGCGGTAGGGCTCTTCGGCGTTGAGCCGCTTGTAGCGCGGGCTGATCTCGGGGAGGAGGTCGAGGTCGCGCTGGAGGGAGTCCAGGAGTTCCTGGGTGGCTCCGGTGTAGCGGATGGAGTTGGAGAGCAGGCCGCGGAGGAAGTCGATGAGTTCCAGGGCGTCGGTGATGCCGTGCTCGTGCTGGAGGATCAGGATGTCCCAGGTCACCTGGGGGGTGACGTTGGGGTTGCCGTCGCGGTCGCCGCCGATCCAGGTGCCGAAGGTGAGGGGGCGGGTGCCGGCGGGGAGTTCGTAGCCGACGCGCTCCAGTTCGGCGGCGAGGTCCTCCAGGACGTCGCCGACGGCGTTGGCGTGGAGTTCGTCGAGGTAGTAGATGGCGTTGCGGGCCTCGTCGGCGGGCTCCGGACGGACGACGCGGAGTTCGTCGGTCTGCCAGATGAGGTCGATGTTCTCGGCGAGGCGGAGGTCGTGGCGGCGCCGGTCGGCGTCGATGACCGGGCTCTCCAGGAGGGCGCCGATGCGGCGGAGCTTGTTGAGGACGGAGCGGCGGGCGGCCTCGGTGGGGTGCGCGGTGAAGACGGGGCGGACGTTGAGGTTCTTGACCGTCTCGCGTACGTGGGCGGGGTCGCCGTCCTTGAGCATGTCGGCGGTGCGGGCGAGGAGGCTGCCCTCGGCGGCGCGCTTCTCGCGGAGCTCGCGGCCGCGGTGGACCTGCTCGGTGACGTTCGCCAGGTGGAAGTAGGTGGAGAAGGCGCGGACGAGCTTGGCGGCGGTCTCCAGTTCGACGCCGCGGAGGAGCTCGGCGGCGGCGTCGCCGTCCTCGCGGGTGAGGCTGCGGACCTTCTCGACGAGGTCGAGGAGGTCGTGGCCTTCCTGGCGGACGAGGGTCTCGCCGAGGAGGTCGCCCAGTCGGCGGATGTCGGCGCGCAGCTCGGCGTTGGTGGTGGGGGTCTGGTCGGCACTGCTCACAGGTGCGGCTCCTTGCAGTGTTCAAGCACGTCTGGAGGGTTCTGGAGGCTTGCGGACCGCGCTGTCCGACGTTCCCAGGATAGGTGTCCATTCCCTGGACGTGGGCGAGCCCCCCGGTTGTGCCCTCTTGCCGCGCGTCGCCGCGCTGCCATACTTACGTCGCCGTAGGTTACGCAGCCGTAGCCTCGGCCTGATCTTTCCCGTTCGTACCCTCACCCTCACCCCCCAGGGGACACGCATGACCATCACCCCCGAGGTGACCTCGGCGTCCGAGACGCCGGACTCGGTCCAGGCTCTGCCCTCCGCCACGCTCGGCGGGGACAGCAAGCGTTCCATCGAGCAGATCGCCCTGCTGCTCTTCATCACGCTGCCGTTCGTGGCGCTGCTGGCGGCGGTGCCGCTGGCGTGGGGCTGGGGGGTGAGCTGGTTGGACCTGGGGCTGATGACGGCGATGTACTTCGTCGGCTGCCACGGCATCACGATCGGTTTCCACCGGTACTTCACGCACGGTTCGTTCAAGGCGAAGCGGCCGCTGCGGATCGCGCTGGCGATCATGGGGTCGATGGCGGTCGAGGGGCCGCTGGTGCGGTGGGTGGCGGATCACCGCAAGCACCACAAGTTCTCGGACGCGGAGGGTGACCCGCATTCGCCGTGGCGGTTCGGCGAGACGCTGCCGGCGCTGATGAAGGGCCTGTGGTGGGCGCACATCGGCTGGCTGTTCGACGAGGAGCAGACGCCGCAGCACAAGTACGCGCCCGATCTGATCAAGGATCCGGCGATCCGGCGGATCTCGCGCCAGTTCGTGCTGTGGACGATCGTGTCGCTGGCGATCCCGCCGGTGGTGGGCGGTCTGGTGACCTGGTCGTGGTGGGGGGCGTTCACGGCGTTCTTCTGGGGTTCGCTGGTCCGGGTCGCCCTGCTCCACCATGTGACGTGGTCGATCAACTCGATCTGTCACGCGGTGGGCAAGCGTCCGTTCAAGTCCCGCGACCGCTCGGGGAACGTGTGGTGGCTGGCGGTGCTGTCCTGTGGCGAGTCGTGGCACAACCTGCACCACGCGGACCCGACCTCGGCGCGGCACGGTGTGCTGAAGGGGCAGGTGGACTCCAGCGCGCGGCTGATCCGCTGGTTCGAGCTGGCGGGCTGGGCCTCCGACGTGCGGTGGCCGGTGCAGTCCCGGATCGACGCCCGGCGCCAGTCCGCCTCCGTCGACGCGGCATGATGGAGGACGTGGCGATCGACGGCAGTTCCAGCAGCACCAGCGGTACGGGCGGTACCGGAGCGAAGCCCCGGCGGAGCCGTCGGGTGCGGATGACCGGTGCGGAGCGCCGGGAGCAGCTTCTGGACATCGGCCGGACGCTCTTCGCCGAGAAGGGGTTCGAGGGGACGTCGGTGGAGGAGATCGCGGCGAAGGCCGGGGTCTCGAAGCCGGTGGTGTACGAGCACTTCGGCGGCAAGGAGGGGTTGTACGCGGTCGTGGTCGACCGGGAGATGCGCCAGCTGCTCGACGGGGTGACGGGCGCGCTGACCGCGGGTCATCCGCGGGAGCTCCTTGAACAGGCGGCGTTCGCGCTGCTCGACTACATCGAGAACTACACGGACGGTTTCCGGATCCTGGTCCGGGATTCTCCGGTGGCGCAGTCCACGGGGACGTTCGCCTCGTTGATCAGCGATATCGCCACGCAGGTCGAGGACATCCTCGGTCTGGAGTTCAAGGCTCGGGGTTTCGATCCGAAGCTGGCGCCGTTGTACGCGCAGGCGCTCGTCGGCAGTGTGGCGCTGACCGGCCAGTGGTGGCTGGACGTCCGCAAGCCGAAGAAGGCGGAGGTCGCGGCGCATCTGGTGAATCTGGCGTGGCACGGGCTGGACGGGCTGGAGCAGAAGCCGCGGTTGATAGGGCACCGGAAGAACTGACCGTCGCGCGTCCGGGCCCGGGGTCGGGACCGCGCCCGGGGTCGGGACCGGGACTTGACGGATGCCCGAAAGATTCGTTGCCGAATCAACGATCAAGGTTATGATCCCCCCACATCCGGGGGGGTGTCCGCCCTCCGCACGTGCCCTTCTGCCGTGCGGAGCAGGTGCGGAGCCCTGCCCTGGAACCTGTTCTCACGTTCCCCAGGGGGGGATCACTTTGCGTACCGCCTTCTCCCTGCGCGGCCGTCGTGTCGCCGCGTGCACCGCGCTCGCCCTCTCCGCCGGCATGCTGCTGGCGTCTCCCGCCGTGGCGGGGCCCGCGCCCCATCCGACGGCCTCGGAGCAGCCGCGCCGTGCCGCGGCCCCACTGCCCGGCCTCGACCTGTCGCCGCTGCGCTCCGGCGCGACCGCCCGCACCGCGCAGGCCGCCGGGGCGTCGGCGTCCCGCTTCGACGTGGACGGCGACGGCTTCACGGACGTCCTCTACCGCGACTGGGGCGGCGAGCTCGGCGTGGTGCCGAGCGGCCCGGGCCAGGGCGCGTCGTGGTACCGCTCGGGTGCCGCCGAGGTCCCGATGGACCTGGTCCCGCTCGGCGACCAGAACGGCAACGGCCAGCCCGAGGTGCTGGTGCTGACCCAGTACGGGAAGGCCGAGCTCCAGGGCGACGCCACCCTGGGCGGCGGCACGAACTACTGGACCGGCGGCGGCTGGAACGTCTACAACAAGGTCTTCTCGCCCGGTGACGTCGACGGCGACGGGCGCTTCGACGTGCTGGCCCGTAAGCACAACGGCGAGCTGTACTTCTACCGGGGTACCGGCAACCTCTACGCGCCGTTCTCGGCGCCGGTGAAGGCGGGCGTCGGCTGGGGCGCCTTCGACCAGCTCGTCGGCATCGGCGACAACGACGGCGACGGCAAGGGCGACGTGGTGGCCCGGACGCCCGGCGGCACCCTGTACTTCTACGGCAGCACCGGGGTCAAGACGAGCCCGTTCAAGCCGAAGCGGCTCATCGGCGGCGGCTGGAACACGTACAACCAGCTCCTTTCGGCCGACGACACGAACGGCGACGGGCACGCCGAGCTGTTCGCCCGGTCCGTCGACGGCACGCTGTGGGGGTACCAGGGCCGGGGCAACGGCACCTTCACCTCCCGCTCGCGTCTCTCGTCGTCCGGCGGGTACCTGTCGGTCGACCAGTTCGCGGGCTCCGGCGCCCTCGCCTTCGCGGGCAAGAACGCGCTGATGGCCCGGACCGCCGGGGGCACCCTGTACTGGTACGGGGCGACGAACAACGGCAGGCTGACCGCCCGCGAGCAGATCGGCGACTCGGGCGACTGGGCCGGCGCCCCGATGGGCTTCGCGGCCACGCTCGACGGGGACGGCTTCGGCGATCTGTACTTCACCGTCGACGGCACGCTGTACACCGGCGACTGGAGCGGCGGCGGCTGGGGCTCGTACAACCGCCTCCTCGGCCCCGGCGACCTGAACGGCGACGGCAAGGGCGACCTGCTGGCCCGGGACCGCTCGGGCGTGCTGTGGCTGATGCGGGGCAACGGCCAGCGGACCGGTTTCGCCTCCCGGGTCCGGGTGGGCAGCGGCTGGGGCTCGTACAACCGCCTGGTCGGCGCCGGTGACGTCTCCGGCGACGGGCGCGCCGACGTCCTCGCGCGGGACGGCTCGGGCACGCTGTGGCTGTACAAGGGCACCGGCGTGTCGACCCGCCCGTTCCAGACCCGGGTCAGGGTCGGCGGCGGATGGGGCGCGTACCGGCAGATCGTGGTCCCGGGCGACGTGGACGGCGACGGCCGCGCGGACCTGCTCGCGACGACCGGGGGCGGCACGCTGTACCGCTACCACGCGACGGCCACGGCGGGCGTCTTCGCGCCGCGGGTCAAGGTCGGCGACGGCTGGCAGGTCTACCCGGACCTGTACTAGTCCGGTGTGACGGGAGGGGTTCGTGCCGTGGTGTGTCCGTGCGGTACGGGTCCCTCCCGTTCGATATCCGTTCGTCCGGATGTCGGGGTGCGGAGGTACACTCACGGCACATCCGAGGGGGGTGTCCGCCCTCTGCGCGCGGACGCGCGGAGGCGCTGCGGACCCCTGCCCCGGTTTCGGACACTTCGTTCCCCAGGGGGGGAAATTTTGCGTTCCGCTTTCTCCGGGCGTGGCCGCCGTGTGGCCGCCTGCACCGCACTCGCCCTCTCCGCCGGCATGGTGCTGGCGACCCCCGCGTCGGCCGCCGAGCCCGCGCCGCGTCCTTCCGTCGAGAAGGCCCAGCCGTCCTTCACCGCGCCGAAGCTGGTCCGTCCGGACCTGGCGGGCGGCTCCGCCCGCGCCGGCGCGCAGGCGGCCGAGGCCACCTCGCCGCCGCTGTCCGACCTGGACCTCGACGGCGTCGACGACATCATCTACCGCTGGGCCGACGGTCAGCTGTACTCGACCGCCAGCGACACCGAGGTCGTCGAGCTGGCCCGTGTCGACGACATCGCCAAGGACATCATCCCGATCGGCAACCAGAACGGTGAGGCCGAGCCCGAGGTCCTGGTCCTCTCCGAGAACGGCGCGCTGACGCTGTACCAGGACGTCGCCCCGTACGGCACGCCGTACGAGTACCCGGTCGGCGGCGGCTGGCAGACGTACAACAAGATCACCTCGCCCGGTGACGTGAACGGCGACGGCCGCGCCGACGTGATCGCCCGCACCAAGGACGGTCAGCTCTACCTGTACCTGGCCACCGGCAGCGCGACCAAGCCGCTCGGCACCCGGATCAGCGTCGGCTCCGGCTGGGGCGTCTACGACCAGCTCGTGGGTGTCGGCGACGCCACCGGCGACGGCCGCGCCGACCTGTACGGGCGGACCGCCGACGGCCGGCTGTACTTCTACGCCGGCACGGGCGACACCACCCGTCCCTTCGCCACCCGCAAGGACATCGGCTCCGGCTGGGGCATCTACAACCAGCTCCTCCCGGCGGGCCAGGACGGCTCCCTGTGGGCGCGGGACAACGCGGGCGCGTTCTACCTGTACATGCCCAAGGGCACCGGCGCGCTGAACGCCCGCGAGAAGGTCGCCGAGGCGGGCGAGTTCGCGGGCATCGAGCAGTTCGCGCTCGGTGGCAACATCCCGTACACCGGCAAGGACGGCCTGGTCGCCCGTGACGGCGCCGGCACGCTCTGGTTCTACGACGGCTCGACCACGGGCAGGCTCGCCAAGCGCCAGGCGATCAGCGACACCGGCGAGTGGGCGGGCACCACCTGGACGGCCCTGTCCTCGATGAACTCGGACGGCCTGACCGACGTCCTGCAGAGCCTCGACGGCGACCTGTACGTCGACATGCTCTACATCGGCGGCGGCTGGGGTGGCTACAACGCCTACGTCGGCGCGGGCGACCTGAGCGGCGACGGCAAGGGCGACCTGCTGGCCCGTGACCGCTCCGGTGTCCTGTACCTGTACAAGGGCAACGGCGAGGGCGACGCCTTCGCCTCGCGGATCAAGGTCGGCAGCGGCTGGGGCGGCTACGACAAGCTGTTCGGCGCGGGTGACTACACCGGCGACGGCCGCACGGACCTCCTGGCCCGCACCACCGGCGGCGACCTGTACCTGTACGCGGGCACCGGCAACACCGCGGCGCCGTTCAAGGCCCGGGTGAAGATCGGTTCCGGCTGGAACACGTACAAGCACCTGGCCGCGGCCGGCGACCTCAACGCCGACGGCAAGGGCGACATCGTCGGCGCCACCTCCGGCGGCGACCTGTACACCTACCTGAACACGACGCCGGGCAAGTTCTCCGCCCGCGTGAAGTTCGGCCCGGGCTTCCAGATCTACAACCAGATCTCCTAGTCCCCCAGCTCCACCACGGCCGCCCCGCACCGGATCCCTCCGGTGCGGGGCGGTCGTGTCTCACGCGGGTTTTCGGGCGACGGCGAAGACGCGGCGGAAGGGGAAGACCGTGCCGTCCGGGCCCGGCGGGTAGGCCTCGCGCAGGAGGGCGCGGTACTGGGCGAGGAAGGCGTCGACCGCTTCCCGGTCGTCGCCGAGGGTGGTGAGGACGGGGCGCAGCGCGGTGCCCTTGACCCAGTCGAGGACGGGGTCGTCGCCCTGGAGGAGCTGGCAGTAGACGGTCTCCCAGACGTCGGTCTCGCAGCCGAGGGCGGTGAGGCGGGTGAGGTAGTCGGCGGGTTCGAGGATGTGGACGAAGCGCCGGCCCTGGCCGTCGAGGCGGGCGCGCCACTCGGGGCGGGCGCAGAGCTCGCCGAGGAGGGCGTGGCTCGGGGAGGTGAAGTTCCCGGGGACCTGGAAGGCGAGGGTGCCGCCGGGGCGGAGTCCGTCGATCCAGGCGGCGAAGGACTCGGGGTGGTTGGGGACCCACTGGAGGGCCGCGTTGGAGACGATCAGGTCGTAGGGCTCGGTGGGGGTCCAGTGGGCGGCGTCGGCGGGGCGGAAGTCGAGCCAGCCGCCGCCTGAGGTGGTGCCGGACCAGTCCTTCTCCGCCTGTTCGAGCATCTCGGGCGAGAGGTCGAAGCCGGTGATGTGGGCATCGGGCCAGCGGTCGGCGAGGAGGGCGGTGACGTTGCCGGGGCCGCAGCCGAGGTCGGCGACGCGGGCGGGGCGGCCGTGGTCGGGGAGGCGCGGTATTCGGTGGAGGAGGTCGAGGAAGGGGCGGGTGCGGTGGGTGGAGTGGCGGAGGTACTGGTGCGGGTCCCAGACCGGTGCGGTGGCGGATTCCATGGCTGGCACGGACGGCACGGAATACATGTTCGAAGCCCCCTTGCAGGCGCGAGTCGGTGAAGCGGAACCGGTTCCGGCCGGGTCCCTTCCCTTCCTTCCGGCCAAATATATCTCGATGCCAAGATTCATGATGTCGAGAAACTTGAATGCAAGAGACTTTATGTCAACAGACCCACTACACTGATCACATGGAGGACGAGGTCGACCGGCTGGTCGCTGCATGGCGCCGAGAGCGCCCGGACCTCGACGTGGAGCCGTTGGAGGTCCTCAGCCGCGTCTCCCGGCTGGCCCGGCACCTCGACCGCGCGCGCCGGCTCGCCTTCTCCGAGCACCAGCTGGAGCCCTGGGAGTTCGACGTCCTCACCTCGCTGCGCCGCGCCGGAGCCCCGTACCAGCTCTCCCCCGGCCAGCTCCTCACCCAGACCCTGGTCACCTCCGGCACCATGACCAACCGCATCGACCGGCTCACCAAGAAGGGCCTGGTCGAACGGCTGCCGGACCCCAGCGACCGGCGCGGGGTCCTGGTCCGCCTCACCCCCGAGGGACGCGACCGCGCCGACGAGGCGCTCGCCGGGCTGCTCGCCCAGGAGCGGGCCATCCTCGCCCAGCTCTCCCGCCCCCAGCGCGCCGAACTCGCCGCCCTGCTACGCCGGCTGACCGCCCCGTTCGACAACGTCCCCGGCTAGGACCGGCAGCGGCGCCGGGCCCACGCCCGCCCTCCGGGCCAGGGCCACCGCCGCCAGGGTCGAGTGGACGCCCAGCTTCCCCAGCACGTTCTGCATGTGCGTGCGGACCGTGTGCGGGGAGAGGAAGAGACGCTCGGCGACCGCCTTGCGGCCCAGGCCCGCCACCATGCAGCGCAGCACCTCCCGCTCGCGCGGGGTCAGCGACTCCACGAGCCGCTCGCTCTCCGTCCGGTGCCTCCGGGCCGCCGTCAGCTCCCTCAGCACCCCCGTCAGCAGCGCCGGCGGCAGATGCGTCTCGTCCCGCAGCACGCCCCGCACCACGGCGAGCAGCCGCTGGAGCGAGCAGTCCTTCGCCACCCAGCCACAGGCCCCCGCCTGGAGCGCCAGCGCGGCGCGGCGGGCGTCGTCCCTCTCGGCAAGGACGACCGTACGGACCGCGGGCTGGACCTTCCGCACCCCCGCGACCAGCGAGATCCCGTCCACGGCGGACTCGCCCTCGGGGCCGGCCGGTACGACCGCCGGGGACGCGGGGACCACGCCCAGATCGGCGTCGACGAGCAGCACGTCGAACCGGCGCCCCTCCGCGACGCCCCGGTCCAGACAGCGCATGGCGGCGGGACCGCTGCCCGCCGCGGCGACGTCGACGTCCGGCTCGGCCGCGAGCGCGGCGGCCAGCGATTCGGCGAAGACGCGGTGGTCGTCCACCACCAGGACCCGGATTCGTGCCACGGACACCCCCAAGTGTCGAGGAGAGACCGGCGCGGTACGGCGCCGGGAGGCGGGTCCGCCCGGCGCACGGCCGCCGCCGTGCCCAGACTGGTACCCCGCTCCCGGCGCCGTACCCGACGGGTCTCGCCCCCTGAACGACGCCGGCCCCCACCGGCGCTGCCCCACACAGTAGGGGCGGGGCGGCGCCGTGGGGGCCGATTGGCGGAAGTGTCCGAAGTCGACCGTCCGTGTGAACGACCGGGGTCAGAGCCGGCGGGCACCCGCCGAGGGGACGGCCGGGAAGATCCCGGGCTCCGCGTACCCGGCGCCGGCGAAGGCCTTCCGCACGGCCGTCGCGATCTCCTGGGCCCGCTCCGCCTCCACCAGGACCACCGCGGAGCCGCCGAAGCCGCCGCCGGTCATCCGGGCGCCGAGCGCCCCCGCCGCGTTCGCCGCCTCGACCACCAGGTCCAGCTCCGGGCAGGAGACCCGCAGGTCGTCCCGGAGCGAGGCGTGGCCCTCGGTGAGGACCGGACCGACCGCCCGGGTCGCGCCCGCGTCGAGCAGGGCGATCACCCGGACCACCCGGTCATTGTCCGAAACCACATGCCGGACGTACCGCAGAATCGTCCCGTCGCTCAGACGATCGAGCGCTGCGGGCAGATGCGTGGCGTCCACCTCGCGCAGGGCGCGCACCCCGAGCGCCCGCGCGCCCGCCTCACAACCGGCGCGCCGCTCCGCGTACGCGCCGTCCCCGAGCTCGTGCTTCACCCGGGTGTCGACGACCAGCAGGGCGAGCCCCTCGGCGGCGAGGTCGAAGGGCACCTGCCGGTACGACAGGTCACGGGTGTCCAGGTGGAGGGCGTGGCCCTCCTCCGCGCAGGCGGAGGCCATCTGGTCCATGACCCCGCAGGGCACGCCGACGAAGGCGTTCTCGGCGCGCTGCGCGATCCGGGCCAGCTCGGGCCGGGTGAGCCCGAGGCCGAAGAGGTCGTTCAGGGCGAGGGCGGTGACGACCTCCAGGGCCGCCGAGGAGGAGAGCCCGGCGCCGGTGGGCACGGTGGAGGAGAGGTGCACGTCGGCGCCGCGCACCGGGTGCCCGGCCTCCCGCAGCGCCCAGACGACACCGGCCGGATAGGCGGCCCAGCCGCCGCCGGAGAGCGGTTCGAGGGAGTCGACGTCGAGCTGGACGATCCCTCCGTCGACGTCTCCGGAGTGCAGGCGCAGGACGCCGTCGTCGCGGCGCGAGACGGCGGCGACGGTGGTGTGCGGCAGGGCGAGCGGCAGCACGAAGCCGTCGTTGAAGTCGGTGTACTCCCCGATGAGGTTGACCCGCCCGGGGGCGGCCCAGACACCGTCGGGGACGGCGCCGTACAGCGCCTCGAAGTCGGCGGCCACGGTCACGGGCGTGCTCCTTCCCTCTGCCGGGCGAAGGCCCAGGCGTCGGCGACGACGTCCGCCAGGTCGGGGCGGGACGGGATCCAGCCGAGCCGCTCGCGGGCGGCGTCGGCGGAGGCGACCAGGACGGCCGGGTCGCCGGGGCGGCGCTCGGCGGCGAGCTCGGGGATCGGGTGGCCGGTGACCTTCCGGACCGTCTCGATCACCTCGCGGACGGAGAAGCCGTTGCCGTTGCCGAGGTTGCAGATCAGGTGCTCGCCGGCGGTCATGGCGTCCAGGGCGAGGAGGTGGGCCTCGGCGAGGTCGGCGACGTGGATGTAGTCGCGGACGCAGGTGCCGTCGGGCGTCGGATAGTCCTCGCCGTAGACGGAGATGGCCTCGCGGCGGCCGAGGGCGACCTGGAGGACGAGCGGGATGAGGTGCGACTCGGGGTCGTGGCGCTCGCCGAGCCCGCCGTAGGCCCCGGCGACGTTGAAGTAGCGCAGGGAGGCGGCGGCGAGGCCGTGGGCGGCGCACTCGCCGGTGATCATGTGGTCGACGGCCAGCTTGCTCGCCCCGTAGGGGCTGGTGGGGGCGGTCGGCGCGGCCTCGGTGATCGGCACCGTCTCCGGCTCGCCGTAGGTGGCGGCGGTGGAGGAGAAGACCAGCTTGCGGACGCCGGCGCCGCGCATCGCGGCGAGGAGCGCCATGGTGCCGCCGACGTTGTTCTCCCAGTACTTCTCCGGCTTGGCGACGGACTCGCCGACCTGCGAGAACGCGGCGAAGTGCAGCACGCCGTCGTAGGAGTCGTCGAGCCAGCGGGCGGCGTCCTGGATCCGGCCCTCGATGAACTCGGCGCCGGCCGGGACGCCCTCCCGGAAGCCGGTGGAGAGGTCGTCGAGGACGGTGACCCGGTGGCCCCGCTCCAGGAGATGGGCGGCGACCACCCCGCCCACATAGCCCGCCCCGCCCGTGACCAGGTACTTCTTGGAAGTCGTCATGCGCTTGCCACCTCTCGGATGCGCCGGGCCGCGTCCTCCGGCTGGATGTCGTTCATGAACGCGCCCATGCCGGACTCGGTGCCCGCGAGGAACTTCAGCTTGCCGGAGGCGCGCCGGACCGTGAACAGCTCCAGGTGCAGTCCGAAGTCCTCCCGCCGCTCGTCCGTGAACGGCGCCTGGTGCCAGGCGGCGATGTAGGGCGTGGGCGGCTCCGCCGGGCCGAAGATCCGGTCGAAGCGCCTCAAGAGTTCCAGATAGACCTGTGGGAACTCCGTGCGGGCGGCCTCGTCGAGGCCGAGGAGGTCGGGGACGCGCCGCTTCGGGTGGAGGTGGATCTCGTACGGCCACTTGGCGGCGTAGGGCACGAAGGCGATCCAGTGGTCGGTCTCCAGAACCACCCGTTCGGCGTGGGCGCGCTCGCGGGCGACGAGGTCGTCGAAGAGGTTCCGGCCGGTGGTGCGGCGGTGCTCGTCGAGGCGGCGGCGCATCAGGGCCGTGCGGGGGGTGACGTACGGGAAGGCGTAGATCTGGCCGTGCGCGTGCGGCAGGGTGACGCCGATCTCCTGGCCCCGGTTCTCGAAGCAGTAGACCTGCTGGACGCCGGGGAGGGCGGAGAGCCCGGCGGTGCGGTCGGTCCAGGCGTCGAGGACGAGGCGGGCCCGCTCCTCGGTGAGGTCGGCGAAGGAGGCGGTGTGGTCGTCGGTGAAGCAGACGACCTCGCAGCGGCCGACGCCGCCGGAGAGGGACGGGAAGCGGTTCTCGAAGACCGCGACCTCGTAGCTCTCCTCGGGGATCTCGCTCTCGCGGCCGTTCCTGGCCGGGCAGAGCGGGCAGGCGTCGGCCGGCGGGAGGTAGGTGCGGCTCTGCCGGTGGGAGGCGACGGCGACGTGGTCGCCGGTCAGCTCGTCGTACCGGATCTCGGAGCGGGAGGTGACGGGGGTGAGCGGGCGCGGGTCGACGGCGGTGCGGACGAGGTCGTCCCGGCTGTCGTAGTAGATGAGCTCGCGCCCGTCGGCGAGCGTGGTGACGGTCTTCTTCACGGGGGTGCCCTCCGGGCGCGAACAAACAGAACCACGCACAAAGAACCACAACCGAACATCAGGGTCAAGGGCGCGTCCGCGCGCGACCCCACCCGAGGCCCGCGTGACCCCTCATCCGAAGCCCCCGCCGACCTCGGCCGAGGCCCGCACGCGCGTCCTCGCCCGAGGCCCGCACGGCGTCCTCACCCACGGCCCGCGCGCGTCCTCACCCGAGGCCCGTACGGCGCTCTCACCCGAGGCCCGCGCGGCACCCCCGACCGCGGCCGGCGCGGCACCTCGCCGGCGGTCAGCGCGCCGTGCGCTGCCCCGGCACCGCCCGGTCGAGCAGCCCGGTCCTGGCCGCCAGCGCCGCCGCCTCCAGCCGGGACCCGACACCCAGCTTCATCAGCACCCGCTGCACATGCGTGCGCGCCGTGCTCGGCGCGATCCCCATCCCCACCGCGATCAGCCGGGTGTCCTCCCCCTCCGCGACCCGCACCAGCACCTCCACCTCGCGGTGGGTCAGCAGCCGCAGCAGCCGCTGCGCCTCGTCGTCCGGTTGCGCCGCCGGGTTCAGCAGCTCGGCGAAGGCGCCCGCGAGCAGCTGCGGCGCCACCGCCGCCTCCCCCGCCCTGGCCTTCAGGAGCGCCCGCTCCACGCCCTCGATCCGCTCGTCGTGCCGGACGTAGCCCGACGCCCCGGCGGCGAAGGCGGCCGCGATCCCGCGCGGCGACGGCACCGGGCCCAGCACCACCACGGCCACCTGCGGCCGCTCCCGCTTGATCCGCGCGATCGGTTCGAAGGCCCCGGCGACGGCCGGGGCCGCCGTGCCGAAGAGGCAGACCTCGGGGGCCCGGCCCACCACGACCTCCGCGGCCCCCGTCGCCGGCGCGGCCGCCGCGAGCACCCGGTGCCCGCGCAGCTTCAGCGCCGAGGCGAGCGCCTCCGCGTGCAGGCGGTGATCGTCCACGACCACGAGCCGAACGCCCATCCCGTCATCCCCCATCCCCCGGGCGTGCCGTCCCCCGGCACCTCTGACCCGGCAAGCTACACGCTCCCCCGCCCCGCGGTCCGTCAACCTCCGCCGCCCGAAAGGGGGAAACGGACGCGCGAAGGGCCTCCCCGGTGTCCCGGGGAGGCCCTTCGCGTCGGTCGCGGACGTCAGCCCTTGGTGCTGAACGAGACCGCGAGGTACTTCTTGTCCAGCGCGGAGCCGGTCTCCCGCGCCTTGTTGGCGTAGGTGGCCGAGATGAAGAACCGGCCGTCGCCGTAGAGGAGTTCGGCGCCGGTGATCGAGAAGCTGTTCTCGATGGACCGGTTCCCCTTGTCCGAGGGGTTCTCCAGGAGCAGCGTCGACTTCATCGTGCCCGCGTGGACGGAGACGAGCTGGCCGCCCTTGTCGTACGGGGGCACCTTGTACGCGATGAGGTCGCCGCCGTCCATGCGCAGCGGCATCAGCGTGTAGCCGTCGCCCGCGTCGGCCTTCTCGGACGCCATCTTGCCGTCGGCGAGGGCGAAGGCGACGATCTCGTTGGTCTCGTCGCCGTACTCGCCGGTGGAGCCCTCGTGCTCCTCGGTCGGCAGGTAGAGCCGGTCGTCGCCGACGAGGACCTGCGAGCAGTCCTCGACCGAGGTGGAGCCGCAACGGGCCGCGTAGCGGTCCGCGTTGGCCGTGATCTTGGTCCGCAGCTTCCCGGTCTTCTCGTCGATGGAGAAGAAGTCCGAGATGCCGCTGCCGTCGTCGGCGGCGTCGCCGACGTTGGCCGCGACCACCAGCGGCTTGGTCGAGACGACCGCCGCGTACTTCACGCCCTGCGGCATCTTGAACTGCGAGAGGGGCTTGCCCGACTTCGGGTCCAGGTTCTGGACGAGGACGGACTCGGCGCCGTACTTGCCGCACTTGCGGACCGCGACGAGGCCGGCGCCGCCGCCGTACCCCATGTCGTAGCAGTTCTGGTCGTTGGACTGGGGCTTCCAGCGCACCTTGCCGGTGGCCGCGTCGAAGGCCGCGCCGCCGTCGGTGCCGCCGGCCGCGACGGTGCCGCCGCTGAGCGTCACCTCGCTGAAGCGGGCCTTCTCGTCGCCGCCGCCGCTGACGGAGGTGGACCAGAGCAGCTTGCCGGTGTTCAGGTCGAGCATGCCGACCTGGTTGCAGCTCTGGTAGTAGCGGGGCGCGACGCGCTTCTTCTCCTCGAAGAGGATCGGCACCTTGTTGTCCTCGGTCTTGTGCCGGGACGCGCCGCAGACCTGGCCGGCCAGCGGGATGGTCCAGGCGACCGTGCCCTTGTCGATGTCGTAGCCGACGACCGAGTCGACGCCCGTCTTCACGAAGGTCTTGTCGGTCAGCCAGGAGCCGTCGACGGGCGTGGTGTCGGGCACCGTGGGGACGTCGATCCGGAAGGCGAGGCGGGCGCCGGTCTTCTCGCCCGGCTTCTCCTTGCCGTCGCCGCCCAGACCGCTGTCGGAGCCGCCGCCGGTGGTGGCGCCGGAGGCGTCTCCGCCGCCGTTCGGGGACTGGCTGGTGCCGCCCGTGGGCTTGGCGTCCGGAGCCGGGTCCGAGCCGGAGTTGGCGTACCAGACGCCGCCGCCGACGATCAGGGCGACGGCCACGACCGCCGCGATGATGATCTGCGTCTGCGCGGACGGCTTCCGGCCGCCGCCGCCCGGCGCGGGCGCCGGGACGTGCTGCTGGGGCTGGGTCGGGTAGCCGTACGGCTGCTGGGGCTGGGTCGGGTAGCCGTACGGCGGCGGGACCGGCTGCTGGTGCTGCGGCGGCTGCTCCGGGTAGCCGTAGCCGGGCTGTCCCTGCGGGGCCTGCGGGTAGCCGTAGCCGGGCTCGCCCTGCGGCTGCTGCGGGTAGCCGTAGCCGGGCTGTCCCTGCGGCGGGGGCGGGGGCGTCGGCACGCCGAAGCCGCCCTGGCCCTGGCCCGGATCCTGCGGGGCGCCGAAGCCGCCCGGGGGCGGCGGGTAGCCGCCCGGGGGCTGGTTCGGCGGCGGAGGGGGTGGCTGGGTCATCGGTCCGCGTACCTCACTTGCTGAAGCCCATCATCGTCTTGGTCTCCTTCTCCTCGGCGTCGCTGGTCGCCGAGACCCGCCCCGCCGCCACCACGAAGGTGCCGTTGCCGTAGGCGTAGCCCGCGCTGAAGAAGCCGCTCTCGATCTGCGCGACCGAGACCGGGTGCTTGAGCAGGATCTTCGGCGCGCCGCCGGCCGGGGCGATCGTCGCGACCGCGCCGCCCTTGTCGTACTTGGGCGCGACGTAGACCAGGACCTCGCCGCCCTCCATGCCCAGCGGCGTCATCTGCTGCTCGGCGGGGGCCTTCGAGCGCCACTTGGGCTTGCCGGTCTTGAGGTCGAAGGCGACGACCTCGTTGGAGGTGCCGTAGGAGGTGTCGGTCGCCATGTAGAAGGTGTCGCCGGCTGCGGCGACGCCGGTGCAGCCCTGGAGGTTGCGGCCGAAGATGACCAGGCCGCCGCCGCAGCGCGGGGCGTACTTGTCCTTGCCGCCCTGGATCTCGGAGCGCACCGAGCCGTTCGGGTTGAGCGCGACGATCGACCACTTCTTCTGCTCGCGCTGGAAGGCGGAGACGACGAGCGGGTTCACCGAGTAGACCTTGTCGACCTCCCAGGTGGCGGCCAGGCGGTAGGTCCACTTGGCCTTGCCCGTGTTGGGGTCGACCTCGCTGATCGTGTGCTGTTCCTTGTTCACGTCCGCGGTGCGGCACTGGCTGGCCGCGACCAGCTTGGTGGCGTCGCCCGCGTAGGCGTACGGCTTGCAGTCGCCGGTGGGGCCGGTGAAGACCTGGCGGCCGTCGGTGAGGGAGAAGCCGTAGGCGCTGCTGCTGCCGGCCGCGGTGACCGTGTTGGCGCCGATGGCGAGGGTGTTGTCGGAGAAGGCGAAGAGCCCTTCGGGCTTCGGGACGGCCTTCTTCCAGCCCGCCTTGCCGGACTTGAGGTCGATCTGCTGGAGCATCGTGCACTTGGCGCCGTCCTTGGCGCTCTCCTCGTACCCGAAGACCATGATGCCGTTCGCGCCCGGCTGGGCCGGGGCCGCGCACAGCTTGAAGGGCAGGTCGACCTGCCACTTCTTGGCGCCGTCGGAGAGGCTGTAGCCGGAGACGCCCTTGTACATCGCCTTGACGACGGTGTCGCCGACGATCCAGGGGCCGAAGACCTCGGAGCCGTTGCGGGGCAGGTCGACGTCGTTGGTGGTGAGGAAGTTGACCTTCGCCTCGCCCTCCTGGCGGGCCGCGTTGAGGTCGTCCTCGCCGCCCTTGTCGCCGCCGGAGCCGTCGCCCTCGTCGGCCGACTCGCTCGGCTTGGGGTCGGCGGTGGTGGTGCCGGTGCTGCTCGTCGGCGACTGCGCGATGGTCGGCTTGTCGTCGTCACCACCGCCGACGACGGCCCAGGTGGTGACACCGGCGACGAGCACGACGGCGGCCGCGACGATCGCGACGAGGCCGGTACGGCCCTTGAACGGGCCCCCGCCGGAACCGCCGCCCGGGGCGGGCGCGCCCGGGTAGGCCGGCTGGGTCTGCCCCGGGTAGCCGCCGTAGGGGTTCGGCTGCTGGCCGTACGGACCGGGCTGCTGGCCGTACGGGCCGGGCTGCGGGGCCTGCTGCGGGTAGCCGTACGGGGGCGGGACGGGCTGCTGGTGCTGCGGCTGCTGCGGGTATCCGTAGCCGGGCTGTCCCTGCGGCGGCTGGCCGGGAGCCTGCGGCGGCTGGGCCGGTGCCTGCGGCGGGACCGGCGGCATCTGCGGCGGCTGGGCCGGCATCTGCGGCGGGGTCGCCGGCGGGACGGGCGGCATGCCGCCCTGGTTCGGATCCTGGGGAGCTCCGAAGCCCCCCGGCGGCTGGTTGCTGGGCGGCTGGGTCATCAGCGCTTCCCCCTTGCTGTGAGCGGGTTTTCTTTCTACCACTCGCCCACCGGCGCAAAAGCGACCGGTCCATCCCTTGTGCCCAAGGGAGGACCGGCCTGTGATGTCCTCGTTATGCGTTCTCTGCCAGTTCGAGCCAGCGCAGCTCCAACTCTTCACGTTCTCCAGAAAGTTCTCGCAACTCGGCGTCGAGCTTCGCGACCTTCTCGAAATCGGTCGCGTTCTCGGCGATCTGCGTGTGCAGCTTCGCCTCCCGCTCGGAGATCTTGTCGAGCTGCCGCTCGACCTTCTGGAGCTCCTTCTTCGCGGCGCGCGCGTCCGCCGCGGAGACGCCGGACGCCGGCTGGGCCGGGGCGGCGGGGGCCGCCGGGACGGCCGCCTCGATCATCCGCCGGCGCCGCTCCAGGTACTCGTCGATGCCGCGCGGCAGCATCCGCAGGGCCCGGTCGCCGAGCAGGGCGAAGGTCCGGTCGGTGGTGCGCTCCAGGAAGAAGCGGTCGTGGGAGATGACGACCATGGAGCCCGGCCAGCCGTCGAGGAGGTCCTCCAGCTGGGTCAGGGTCTCGATGTCGAGGTCGTTGGTGGGCTCGTCGAGGAAGAGGACGTTCGGCTCGTCCATCAGCAGGCGCAGCAGCTGGAGCCGCCGCCGCTCGCCACCGGACAGGTCGCCGACGGGAGTCCACTGCTTCTCCTTGCCGAAGCCGAACTGCTCGCAGAGCTGCCCGGCGGACATCTCGCGCCCCTTGCCGAGGTCGACCCGGTCGCGGATCTGCTGCACGGCCTCCAGGACGCGCAGCTGCGCCGGGAGTTCGGTGACGTCCTGGGAGAGGTAGGCGAGCCGCACGGTCTTGCCGACGACGATCCGCCCGGACGGCGGCTGCTCCTCGCCCTGGGAGACGGCGGCGTCCGCGAGCGCACGGAGGAGTGAGGTCTTGCCGGCGCCGTTGACGCCGACGAGGCCGACGCGGTCACCGGGGCCGAGCTGCCAGGTCAGGTGCTGGAGCAGGGTCTTCGGTCCGGCGGTGACGGTCACGTCCTCCAGGTCGAAGACGGTCCTGCCGAGCCGGGCGTTGGCGAACTTCATCAGCTCGCTGCTGTCGCGGGGCTCCGGCACGTCCGCGATGAGCGCGTTGGCCGCCTCGATGCGGAAGCGGGGCTTGGAGGTACGGGCCGGGGCGCCGCGCCGCAGCCAGGCCAGCTCCTTGCGGACCAGGTTCTGCCGCTTGACCTCCTCGGTCGCGGCGATCCGCTCCCGCTCGGCCCGGGCGAAGACGTAGTCGGAGTAGCCGCCCTCGTACTCGTACACCGCACCGCGCTGCACGTCCCACATGCGGGTGCAGACCTGGTCGAGGAACCAGCGGTCGTGGGTGACGCAGACGAGTGCCGAGCGGCGGACCTGGAGGTGGCCGGCGAGCCAGGCGATGCCCTCGACGTCGAGGTGGTTCGTCGGCTCGTCGAGGACGAGCAGGTCCTGCTCCTCGATGAGCAGCTTGGCGAGCGCGATGCGGCGCCGCTCGCCGCCGGAGAGCGGCCCGATGACGGTGTCGAGACCGTTCTCGAACCCGGACAGGTCCAGCCCCCCGAACAGGCCCGTGAGCACGTCCCGGATCCTGGCGCTGCCGGCCCACTCGTGGTCGGCCATGTCGCCGATGACCTCGTGCCGGATGGTGGCCTTCGGGTCGAGCGAGTCGTGCTGCGTCAGCACCCCGATCCTCAGCCCGCCGCTGTGCGTGACGCGGCCGGTGTCGGCCTCCTCCAGACGCGCGAGCATCCGGATGAGCGTCGTCTTCCCGTCGCCGTTGCGGCCCACGACCCCGATCCGGTCCCCTTCGGAGACGCCGAGCGAGACCCCGTCGAGCAGGGCACGGGTGCCGTACACCTTGCTGACGTTCTCGACATTGACCAGGTTGACGGCCACGTTGACTCCAGTGCGGGGTGATCGATCGACGTACCAGGGTACGTCCCCGCGCCCGTCCGCGGCCCGCCGGCGACGTCAGGGCCGGGAGCGGCCCGGCCGGTCGACCAGCAGCCAGCCCACCAGGGCCATGGCGACCGCCGCCGGGGCGGTGACCCTGACCGCGATCAGGGTGGCGGTGTGGCCCTCCAGGAGGCCGCCGAAGCCCGTCATGGACAGCCCCAGGACGCCCAGCAGGGCGAGCGCGATGCCGAGGGCGGCCAGCGGGCCCGAGCCGCCGGTGCGGGGGACCGGGGACGGGGCCTCGAAGCGGCGGAAGACCGCGACGAGGAGCGCCGTGAGCAGGACCGCCGCGACGAGCCTGAGCGGCAGCTGCCCCCACCAGGCGGCCGTCGCCGGGGCCGGGAGCCGTACGCCGAGCGCGAGCATCCCGCCGTACACGCCGAGCATCGCCGTCAGGTGCCACAGGAACGCGGTCATCGCGATGCCGTTCGCCGCGACCACCGCCCGCCAGACCCGCGCCCGGGCCGCGAACCGCGTCCCCGGGCCGCGCAGCAGCTCCACCGCGCCGATCAGCCACAGGCCGTGGCAGAGGAGGGCCAGCGTCGGCGGGGCCATGTTCGACACCTTCTCGCCGGGCATCCCCACCATGGACAGCGGATACGGGCCGAAGGCCACGAGCAGGCCCGCGCCCGCGAGCCCCGCCGCCGCGAGCGGCGCCGGGCGCCGGATGGCCCCGTCCGCCCGCAGGAAGCCCAGCTGGTGCACGGCCAGCCACACGAAGGCGAAGTTCAGGAACTCGACGTACGGGACACCGGCGGCGAAGCGCAGCACGTCGACGAGGACGGCGGCGGCGGCGAGCCCCGCGAAGGCGCCCCAGCCGTACCGCTCGTGCGCCCGCAGCAGCGGCGGCGTGAACGCGACCATCGCGAGGTAGATCCCGATGAACCACAGCGGCTGGGTGACCAGGCGCAGCGCGACGCCGGTCAGCCCTCCGTCGGCCCCGGCCGCCTGGAGCGCCAGCGCCGCCGCGCCCCACACCGCGACGAAGACCATCGTCGGCCGCAGCAGGCGGCGCAGCCGGGCCCGCAGGAAGTCCGCGTACCGGGGGCGGGAGCGGTACGCCAGCGCGTGCGCGAACCCGCCGACGAAGAAGAACACCGGCATCACCTGGAGCGCCCAGGTCGCCACCTGGAGCTCCGGCACGACGGCCAGCAGGTTTCCGACCCCGTCGCCGGTCACCGCCGCCATCAGCCAGTGGCCGAGGACGACGACCGCGAGCGAGGCGACCCGGAGCAGGTCGACGTACCGGTCCCGCGTCGCGGGGGTGGCGGCGGCGAGTTCGCGTGCGCTGGTTCCCATGCGCTCACGGTCCCGCGCCCCGCCCGCCGGGGACAGGGCGCGGATACTCAGCCGGCCGCTGAGTACCGGCTCGGGTCGGGCCCAGGGCGGCCCCGGGGCCCGAGGCCGGACCCGGTCCCGGCCTCGGGCCGGGCCGGGACGGGCCGGGCCAACCGGCCCCATGTCGTCGGCCACGCGGGCGACCTCGCGGCCGGGGCTACCGGAGGCTTCGGATGACGAACCGTCATGTTCTCCTCGGATCACCCACTCCGCCCCGCCCCAGCCCACCCCACTCCGAGGAGAGACCCATGTCGGGACATCCACGCCTGGCCGCCGTCGCCGGCGCCGCCGTCGCGCTCACCGTGCTCGCCGCCGGCCCCGCGTCGGCCGGCGATCCGACCGTGACCGATCCCCGCGTCGTCGCCCACTTCGACTTCGCCGCCGGGCAGACCCCGGAGAACATCGCCCTCGAACCCGACGGCTCCGCCGACATCACCTTCGCCTTCGCCCACCAGGTCGCCCGCGTCACGAAGCAGGGCGCCACGACGATCCTCGCCACCCTGCCCGAGGTACCGGGCGCGCAGACCCCCGTCGGCGGGGCCGTCGCCCTCGGCATCGCCCGCGCCCACGACGGCACGCTGTACGTCACCTACGCCACCGGCGAGAAGGAGACGGGCATCTGGCGCGTCGCGCCCGGCGGCGGCGTGCCGGAGCAGATCGGGTTCTTCCCCGCCGACGCCTTCCCCAACGGCCTCGCCCTCGACGAGGACTGCGGCACCCTCTACACCGCCGACACGCGCCTCGGCACGGTGTGGAGCCTCCCGGTGACCGGCGGCGAGCCCACGGCCTGGGCCACCGGGACCGCGCTCGAACCCACCGCCGAGATCCCCTTCGGGGCCAACGGCCTCAAGGTCCACGACGGCGCCGTCTGGGTGTCCAACACGGCCAGGGCGACCCTGCTGCGCATCCCGATCCGGAAGGACCGGACCGCCGGCCCGGTCGAGACCCGGGCGACCGGTCTCGACTTCATCGACGACTTCGCCTTCACCGGGCACGGCGACACCGTCCTCGCCGCGCTGATCATGGCCGACAAGGTGGAACTCGTCCGGCCCGACGGCACCCACAAGACCGTGCTCACCGCGGCGGACGGGCTCGCCAACCCGACCTCCCTGGCGGTGCGCCACAAGACTGCCTACGTGAACAGCGCGGCCTTCTTCGACCCCACGGACCCGGACCCGAACCTGCTCCTGGCCCGGATCTCCAAGAACAAGCTCCGGTAGGTCCTAGAGGACCGTCGCGCCCGCCGCCGGCGAGGTCGCCGTGCGCGCCGTGCGGCAGGTGCCGGAGGCGACGAGGGCGGCGGCGACCGCGTCCGCGCTCTCCGCGTCCTTCACCAGGAACGCCGTCGTCGGCCCCGAGCCGGACACCAGGGACGCGAGGGCGCCCGCCTCCGTGCCGGCCGTCAGGGTCGCGGCCAGCGACGGCCGCAGGGAGAGCGCCGGGGCCTGGAGGTCGTTGGCGAGGGCGCCCGCGAGGGCCGTGGTGTCGCCGTCGCGCAGGGCTTCCAGGAGCGCCGGGGAGGCGGTCGGCTCGGGGATCTCCACGCCCTCCGCGAGCCGGTCGAACTCGCGGAACACCGTCGGCGTCGACAGCCCGCCGTCCGCCACCGCGAAGACCCAGTGGAAGGGGCCGGCGACCGGGAGCTCCGTGAGGCGCTCGCCCCGGCCGACGCCGAGCGCCGCGCCGCCGACGAGGCTGAAGGGGACGTCCGAGCCGAGCTCGGCGCAGATGTCGAGGAGCTCCTCGCGCGGGGAGTCCAGGCCCCACAGCGCGTCGCAGGCGAGCAGCGCGCCGGCGCCGTCGGCGCTGCCGCCGGCCATGCCGCCGGCCACCGGGATCGCCTTGGCGATGTGGAGGTGGACGTCCGGGGTGAGGCCGTGCCGGGCCGCGAGCAGCTCCGCGGCGCGGGCCGCGAGGTTGGTGCGGTCGAGGGGGACCTTGTCCGCGTCGGGGCCCTCGCAGGTGACCGTCAGGCGCTCCGCCGGGGTCGCCGTCACCTCGTCGTACAGGGAGACCGCGAGGAAGACGCTGGCGAGGTCGTGGAAGCCGTCGGGGCGGGCCGCGCCCACCGCCAGCTGGACGTTGACCTTGGCGGGGACCCGGACGGTGATGCCCTTCCCGCCGCCGTTCACGCCTTCGCCTCCGCGATCCGGGCGAACTCCTCCACCGTCAGCGCCTCGCCGCGGGCCTGCGGCGAGATCCCGGCCTTCACCAGCGCCTCCTCGGCGGCGGCGGGCGAGCCCGCCCAGCCGGCGAGGGCGGCCCGCAGCGTCTTGCGGCGCTGCGCGAAGGCCGCGTCGACGACCGCGAAGACCTCCGCCTTGGTGGCGGTGGTCGCGACGGGCTCGGCGCGGCGGACCAGGGAGACGAGGCCCGAGTCGACGTTGGGCGCGGGCCAGAAGACGTTGCGGCCGATGGCCCCGGCGCGCTTGACGTCGGCGTACCAGTTCGCCTTCACGGAGGGGACCCCGTACACCTTGTTGCCCGGTCCGGCGGCGAGCCGGTCCGCGACCTCGGCCTGGACCATGACGAGGGTCCGCTCGATGGTCGGGAAGCGGTCGAGCATGTGGAGGAGGACGGGCACGGCCACGTTGTACGGGAGGTTGGCGACGAGCGCGGTCGGCGCCGGGCCCGGCAGCTCCTGGACGAGCATGGCGTCGGAGTGGACCAGCGCGAACCGGTCCTGGCGCCCCGGCATCCGCGCGGCGATCGTCGCCGGCAGCGCGGCGGCGAGGACGTCGTCGATCTCGACGGCGGTCACCCGGTCGGCGGCCTCCAGGAGCGCCAGGGTGAGGGAGCCGAGCCCGGGCCCCACCTCGACGACCACGTCGTCCGGGCGCACGCCCGCGGTGCGGACGATGCGCCGGACGGTGTTGGCGTCGATGACGAAGTTCTGGCCCTTCTGCTTCGTGGGGCGCACGCCGAGGGCGGCGGCCAGCTCACGGATGTCGGCGGGGCCGAGGAGGGCGTCGGGGCCGTCGGGGCCGGTGGTGGTGCTCACCGGTACAGCCTAGGCCCTGTCCGGAGGACCCTGCCTCATCCGAAGAGCCTGCGTCCGCAGTGCGGCCACGGGCCGGCGCCGCGCTGCACGTACAGCTTCTTCGCCCGGAAGGTCTGCTCGGCGGCGGGGGCGTTCTGGGCGACCCCGGTGCCGCCGAGGGAGCGCCACGTACCGGGGTCGAACTGGTAGAGGCCGCCGTAGGTGCCCGAGGGGTCGACCGCGTTCGGCCGGCCGCCGGACTCGCAGGCGGCGAGCGCGCCCCAGTCCAGGCCGTCGGCGCCGGCCACGGAGGTGGGGAGCGCGCGGGTGCCGACGCGGACCTTGCGGGAGACGGGCTCGCGGACGAGCTCCTCGCCGGTGCGGCGCGGCTTCTGCCTCACCCCGTTGACGGACCGGAGGTGGTAGGTGATCCGGCGCAGGCCCGGTACGCCCTGTCGTTCGACGACCTCGGTGCCGGCGAAGAGCTCCGGGTCGCGGACGCGCTCGACGGCGTACGGGACGGGCTCCTCGCGGGTCTGGGTGGAGCCGGTGATCCGCAGCACGGTGACGGTCTGCCCGTCCCGGGGGAAGGCCTCGCGGGGGACGGAGGTGGTGTCCTCGCCGCCGAGGGTGATCCCGGCCTCGTCGAGGGCCTCGGCGATGGTGGCCGCGTTGGTGCGGACGGTCCGCTCGCGTCCGTCGGCGAGGAAGGTGACCGCGCGTTCGGTGCGGACGTCGAGCGCGAGGCCGGTCCGGGAGATCGCGGCGGAGCGGGAGACCGACAGGTAGGCGCCCTCGGCGCGGACGCCCAGCTGGCGCAGGGCGCCGTCGACGGTGTCGGCGGTGGTCCACACCTGGCGGCGGTACCCGTCGAGGGTGAGCGAGACCGGACGGCCGTAGCGGAGGACGATCTCGTCACCGCTGGCCAGCGGCTCGTCGGGGGCGGGGGCGACGAGGTCGTGCTCGCCGATCTCCAGGCCCTCGTCGGCGAGGAGCTCCCGCACGTCGTCGGAGAAGGTGTGCAGGGTGCGCGGGACGCCGTCGACGGAGAGCCGCACGGCCTTGTCGTCGGCGACGAAGGCGCTGGTGCCGCCGGCCAGGAAGGCGACGACGAGGGCCTGCGGGACGAGCCTGCGCAGCCCGTCGCCGGCCGGGCGGGCGGCCTTGCGGCGCCGGGCCCCGCGCCGGGCGGCGGCCCGGCCCTGCGCGGGGACGGGTGCGGGCGCGGGTCCGGGCCCGGGCACGGGGGCGGCGACGGCCAGCGGGGCGACCTGGGTGGGCTGCTCGTGGACGGGCAGCGTGGCCGCCGCCCCCCGCCGTGCGGCGCGGTGACTGCCCTGGGAAGTGCTCACGAGGCCGGGACCCTAGCCCCGCCGACGGTCACTCTCCACGGCGACCCGACCACGTTGCGTAACCGTTATGGATCAGTAATCGAAGGCGCGGGCCGTGTTCACGGCGAGTGCCTCCGCCATCGCGGTCTCGTCGATCCCGCGCACCGCCGCCATCGCCCGGACGGTGACCGGGATCAGGTACGGGGCGTTGGGGCGGCCCCGGAAGGGCGCCGGGGTGAGGAAGGGGGCGTCGGTCTCGACGAGGACGAGGTCCAGCGGGGCGACGGCGAGGGCGTCCCGCAGCGGCTGGGCGTTCTTGAAGGTCATGTTGCCGGCGAAGGACATGTAGTAGCCCTTGGCGGCGCAGATGCCGGCCATCTCCGCGTCGCCGGAGTAGCAGTGGAAGACGGTCCGGTCGGGGGCGCCCTCCTCGTCGAGGACGCGCAGGACGTCGGCGTGGGCCTCCCGGTCGTGGATGACGAGGGTCTTGCCGTGCCGCTTGGCGATCTCGATGTGGGCGCGGAAGGAACGCTCCTGCGCGGCCATGCCGTCGGGGCCGGTGCGGAAGAAGTCGAGGCCCGTCTCGCCGACGCCGAGGACGTGCGGGAGGGCGGCGAGCCGGTCGATCTCGGCGAGCGCGTCGTCGAGCGCCGCGTCACCGCCCGCCTCCCTGGCCCCCTGCCGCGACCACCCGTCGGGATCGCCCAGGACGATCCTCGGGGCCTCGTTGGGGTGCAGGGCGACGGCCGCGTGCACGTTCGCGTGGGCGGCCGCGGTCTCCGCCGCCCACCGGGAGCCCTTCACGTCGCAGCCGACCTGCACGACCGTCGTCACGCCGACGGCCGCGGCCTTGGTCAGCGCCTCCTCGACCGTGCCGGACTGCATGTCGAGGTGGGTGTGCGAGTCCGCGACCCCCACGAGCAGGGGTTCGGGCAGCGGCGGCGGGGCGTCCTTGGCACTCATGGCCCCGATCGTACGAGGGCCATGAGCGGGTCCGCGCGGCGGTTCCGGCGCCGGGACACGGAATCCCGGCGCGGAATCCCGATGCGGAATCCCGGTGCCGGATTCTCAGTGCCGGATTCTCAGTGGCGGGAGCGGAAGGGGTGGAGCAGGTCGGAGAGGTGCCAGTGGTGCGGGACCGGCGGCGGGGCCTCCCCGTCCTCGGTCAGCTCCTGGCCGATCGGTCCGGTCATCGAGACGGGCCTGGCCTCCTTCGCCCCGCGCCCGTGGTGCTCCATCGACGCGATCAGGTCGAGCACGGTGGACACCTGCCCGGCGCGCATGATCCGCACCACGTGTCCGCCGCAGTTCATGCAGGTCGGGTTCGAGAGCGGGGAGGGAACCCGCTCCCCGTCCGCCTTGTACACGACGAACGCCTGACCGCGCGCGTCCGTGTGGTGCTCTATCTCGTAGGACTGCTCCCAGCCGTACCCGCACCTCATGCAGGCGAAGGCGTAGGCCTCATGGGCGACGGGCGTTCCGGTGCCGGTGGTCTCGCTCATGCCAGCTCCTCTCCACTGGTCCAGTGGACGCCTTTTCGGGCCGGAGCGCATCAGCACGGAAGAAACCATGGAAAGACCGTGGAGCGGTTTTTGGCGTTCCCTTGCCAAGTGCTCCGTGAAGACTCCCGGCGCCGGTTTCGGCTTTGCCTTAAAGATTAGCCCTTTACCGATTCCGGGGCTCGGAGACCGTTTTCAGGACGCGTTCTTTGCCGCGACGACGGCATCGAACACCTCGCGCTTGGGCAGCCCCGCCGCGGCGGCCACCGCGGCGATCGCCTCCTTGCGCCGCTCCCCCGCCTCCTCGCGCACCCGCACCCTGCGCACCAGCTCGGCGGCGTCCAGCTCCTCGGGGCCGGTCTCGGGGGCGCCCTCGACGACGACCGTGATCTCGCCGCGCACCCCTTCCTTCGCCCAGGCCGCCAGCTCGCCCAGCGGGCCCCGCTTGACCTCCTCGTAGGTCTTGGTCAGCTCGCGGCAGACGGCGGCGCGGCGGTCGGCGCCGAACACCTCGGCCATCGCGTCGAGGGTGTCGTCGAGGCGGTGCGGGGCCTCGAAGTAGACGAGGGTCCGCCGCTCGGCCGCGACCTCCTTCAGCCGCCCGAGCCGCTCGCCGGCCTTCCTCGGCAGGAAGCCCTCGAAGCAGAACCGGTCGACCGGCAGCCCGGAGAGCGCGAGCGCGGTGAGCACGGCGGACGGGCCGGGGACCGCGGTCACCTTGATGTCCGCCTCGACGGCGGCGGCGACCAGCCGGTAGCCCGGGTCGGAGACGGACGGCATGCCCGCGTCGGTCACGAGCAGCACGCGGGCGCCGCCGGCCAGCGCCTCGACCAGCTCGGGCGTCCGGGCGGACTCGTTCCCCTCGAAGTACGACACCACCCGCCCCGTGGTGTGCACGCCGAGCGCCCGGGTCAGTCCGCGCAGCCGCCGGGTGTCCTCGGCCGCGACGATGTCCGCCCCCTCCAGCTCGGCGACGAGCCGCGGCGGCGCGTCCGCGACGTCACCGATGGGGGTCCCTGCGAGTACCAGCGTTCCAGTCACCCGACCATCCTCCCAGCCCGGAAAGGCCCGCGCCGACCCCGGGCGGGCGACCCGCGCCGACGAGCTGCGCGGGCCGGGTCCCTACGCGCGCACAGGCGCAGTCCCTACGATGGCGCGGTGACCCGTACCGCACCCGAGGCCCTGGAGGGCCAGCACTCCATGGCGAAGACCGTGGCCGAGGCCTCTTCGTGGCAGCAGCGGCTGCGGCGCTTCGGCTACCGTCCGCCCGCCGCAGGCACGCTCTCCATCGGCACGAGGGACCGGCTCGACCCGCCGTACACCCGGCCGTCGCCGCGGGTCATGTCGCTGCTCGGGTTCGGCCCGGCCGCGGCCGACCGGCTGTGGCGGCTGGCCGCGTGGGGCGGTCCGCTGTTCGTCGCGGCCGTCGCGGGCGTGCTCCGGTTCTGGAACCTGGGCAAGCCGCACGCGGTGATATTCGACGAGACGTACTACGCCAAGGACTCGTGGGCCCTGATCAACCAGGGGTACGAGGGGGCGTGGCCGAAGGACATCGACAAGACGATCCTGACGAACCCCGACTCGGTCCTGATCCCGACCGACCCCGGGTACGTCGTCCACCCGCCGATGGGCAAGTGGGTCATCGGCCTCGGCGAGAAGATCTTCGGCTTCGAGCCGTTCGGCTGGCGGTTCATGGTGGCGCTGCTCGGGACGCTCTCCGTCCTGATGCTGTGCCGGATCGGCCGCCGTCTCTTCCGCTCGACCTTCCTCGGCTGCCTGGCGGGCCTGCTGCTCGCCGTCGACGGCCTGCACTTCGTGATGAGCCGGACCGCGCTCCTCGACCAGGTGCTGATGTTCTTCGTGCTGGCGGCCTTCGGCTGTCTGGTCCTCGACCGGGACCGGACGCGGAAACGGCTCGCGGCGGCGCTCCCGGAGGACGAGGAGGGGGTGCTGCGCCCCGACGCGGAGATCGCCGAGACCCTGCGCCTCGGCTGGCGCCCGTGGCGGCTCGCGGCCGGCGTGATGCTGGGCCTCGCGGCCGCCACCAAGTGGAACGGCCTGTACGTGATGGCCGCCTTCGGCCTGATGACGGTCCTGTGGGACCTCGGCGCCCGCCGCACGGCCGGCGCGGTCCGCCCGTACCTCGCGGTCCTGAAGAAGGACCTGCTCCCGGCCTTCGTCTCGGTCGTGCCGGTGGGCGTGCTGACGTACCTGGCGACGTGGACGGGGTGGCTCGTCACCGACAAGGGCTACTTCCGCGACTGGGCCGAGAAGCAGGACCGGCTCCCGAACGGCGGCGGCACCTGGTCCTGGCTGCCGGACTGGCTGCGGAGCCTGTGGCACTACGAGACCGAGGTCTACAACTTCCACGTCGGCCTCACCTCGCCCCACACGTACGAGTCGAACCCCTGGTCCTGGATCGTCCTCGGCCGCCCCGTCTCCTACTTCTACGAGTCCCCGGCCCCGGGCGCCGCGGGCTGCCCCGCCTCCGCGAAGGAGAAGTGCGCCCAGGAGATCCTCGCGCTCGGCACCCCGCTCCTGTGGTGGGCGGCCTGCTTCGCCCTCGTGTACGTGCTCTGGCGCTGGGCCTTCCGCCGCGACTGGCGCGCGGGCGCGATCGCCTGCGCCGTCGCCGCGGGCTGGGTCCCCTGGTTCCTCTACCAGGAGCGCACGATCTTCCTCTTCTACGCCGTCGTCTTCGTCCCCTACCTGTGCCTGGCGGTGGCGATGATGATCGGCGCGATCATCGGCCCGAAGAACTCCACGGAGAGACGCCGCACCTTCGGCGCGGTCGCCGCCGGCTGCCTGGTCCTCCTGATCGTCTGGAACTTCATCTACTTCTGGCCGATCTACACGGCGACCCCGATCCCGCTGGACCAGTGGCGGGCCCGGATGTGGCTGGACACCTGGGTCTAGCAGGGCGAACGTGACAGGAGGGCGCGGCCGGTGGTCGCGCCCTCCTGGTCGTTACCGGTGGGCTTCGGTGGACATCCGCGTCTCGGCGGCCCGGACGCCCCCGCCCCTCCCCCTACCTGGTCGAGTACACCCGCGTGAAGGACATCCAGTCGTGCAGGGCGCGGTGGGTCGGCAGCAGCACGAGGAACATGCCGCCGAACACCACCCATTGGGCCACGTCGAGGGCCATGGGGTAGTCGCTGCGGCCCGCGAGCGCGTACATCCAGGCGACCACCAGGACCGCCGTGGGAACCCCGATGATCACACCCGACCGGATCAGCGCGCGCACGATTCCGGGCCGGGTGCCGTCGAAGCGCTCGACCCGCAGTCCCAGCGCCGCCTTGCCGAGGGTGCGGCCGAACAGGGCGTGCGCGAGCCAGTCGTAGAGGAGCCAGAGGGCGAGGGCGAACACCATCAGCCCGACGGCGATCGTGCCGACCGTCTCGCCGATCGCCGTCACCGAGTCCCCCAGGCTCTCCCTGACCACCTGACCGTCCAGGCCGGACGAGACGATCTCCGCCCCCTCGCGCCGCGCCAGCGCGCGGACGCGGTTGCCGACCACCACCTCCATGAACGGCAGAGCCGCCCACCCCAGGACCACCGTCGGCAGCGCGACGACGAACCCGTCGACCGTCCGCGCCCCGAACCGTCTCACCACGTACCCCGCCATACCGTCCCCCTCAGGTCAGCCGGGGGACATGGTGGTCGATCGGACCGGCGGCGACACGGCGAGAGCGGAAGGATTCACCCTGCTTGTGGACATCGCGTGGACACCACGCGTAGACCTCGGGCGTCGTCCCGGACCCGGAAGGCCGTCGAGAGCCCGTACGGGGCTCCTCGGGGTAACGCGGCGGAAGGCGGCGGGCGAACCGGTCTACTTGACCTTCTTCGGCTTCTTCGGCTTGTCCACATGGTCCTGAAGGACCACGTGTCCGCTGTCGCTCACGGCCGAGGCCGCCTCGATGACCGCTGGTGCGGCGAGGGCTCCGCAGAGGGCGAAGGCCCCTGCCGCGGCGGCCGCGCGCCTGCGTATCACGGCTTGCATGGGAATCACCGATCCTTCTCCAGGACCTCACTCCCATCATCCGCCGGCCCCGGGAGGCGGTCAAAGGGAACCCTTCGCGCGCGGTGGTACCGGTGGGGCGGACGTGACGGGTGTGGCCGGTTCGCGCTCGACACCTGTCAGTGGCGGCTGCTTGACTCGACGGTCCACACGGGGAGGGGAACCCAGACATGAGAAGTGGAGTCAAGGTCGCGGTCGTCGGGGGCGTTTTCGCCGTCGTCGCCGGCGGGGTCGCGTACGGGGGGTACAACCTCTGGAACGGGGTCACGGGCGGCTCGCAGGACGTCGGTACGCGGTCGGCGCCGCAGACCGGGCCGGTGACGGCGGAGGAAGTGACCGCCACCGCGCGGGACTTCCTCGCCGCCTGGGCGGCCGGCGAGTTCGACCGGGCGGGGCAGCTGACGAACGATCCGGTGACGGCGGGCCCGGCGATCGCCTCGTACCGGCAGGAGGTCGGCGTCACGGAGGCCGAGATCACGCCGGGGACGCCGACGGGGGCGGTCGTGCCGTTCACGGTGAAGGCGACCGTCACGTACGACGGGGTGTCGAAGCCCTGGACGTACCAGTCGAAGCTCGGCGTCGTCCGCGGCGAGTCCACCGGCCGCCCGCTGGTGCGGTGGACGCCCACCGTGCTGCACCCGAAGCTGACCGCCGGCGCCACGCTGCGGACCGGCACGGCGAAGATCCCGCCGGTGAGGGCGCTCGACCACGAGGGCGTCGCGCTGCCGCCCGAGAAGTACCCGTCGCTGGCGCCCGTCCTGGACGCGCTGCGGCAGCGGTACGGCGGGAAGGCCGGCGGCAAGGCGGGGGTCGAGACCTGGATCGAGAGCGCCGACGGCACGCCGGGCACCACGCTCCTCGTCCTGTCCACCGGCAAGCCGGGCGAGCTGCGCACGACGATCGACGCGAAGGTGCAGGCGGCGGCGGAGAAGGCGGTGAAGGAGTTCCCGACGGCGGCCGTGGCGGCGGTCGAACCGTCGACGGGCGCGATCCGGGCGGTCGCCAACAACCCGGCGAGCGGCTTCAACACCGCGTTCCAGGGGAAGCAGGCGCCCGGGTCCACGATGAAGATCGTGACCGGGGCGATGATGATGCGGTACGGGATCGCCGAGCCGGGCACGCGGGTCGAGTGTCCGGCGTACGTGGACTGGGACGGGACCCGCTTCAACAACCTGGGGGGCTTCTCCACCAGCGGCGACCTCACCAACTCCTTCGCGATGTCCTGCAACACCGCCTTCATCAAGGCGATCAAGCCGCTGAGCGAGAAGGGCGTCCACAACACCGCGCTCGGCGACACCGCCCGCACGTGGTTCGGGATCGGCGAGACCTGGTCGGTCGGCGTGCTGACCGAGGACGGGTCCGTGCCCGAGTCCAGCGGGTCCGAGACGGCCGCCTCGTACATCGGCCAGGGCAGGATCACGATGAACGCGCTCAACATGGCGTCGGTCTCCGCGACCGTGCGGAACGGCGGCTTCCTCCAGCCGTACCTGGTCCCGAAGGACGTGGACGGCCGGGAGTTCGCCACGGCCGAGCGGCTGCCGGGCGAGGTCGCCACCGGGCTGCGGAAGATGATGAAGGAGGCGGCCACCGGCCCGCGCGGCACCGCCGTGCGTTCGATGGCCGGAGTGCCGTCGCCGAAGGGCGCGAAGACCGGCTCGGCGGAGGTCGACGGCCAGGGGAACTCCAACAGCTGGTTCACCGGCTACTCCGGCGACCTCGCCGCGGCGGCCGTCGTCGAGGCGGGCGGCCACGGCAGCGACGCGGCGGGGCCGGTGGTCGCGGCCGTGCTGAAGGCGGGCTGACGGCGGACCGGCGGAGGCGGAAAGGAGGTCGCGTGCCCCGTACACCCACCGCTACCGTGCGGGGCATGACGACCGACACCTCCGCCGCCCACCCCCAGTTCGCCGCCGCCCTCGCCGAGTCGGGCCTCGACGTCGAGGTCCGCCGCTTCCCCGACGAGACCCGGACCGCCCAGCAGGCCGCCGACGCCATCGGCTGCGCGGTCTCCGAGATCGTGAAGTCGCTGGTCTTCGCCGCCGACGGGGTGCCGGTCCTCGTCCTCATGGACGGGGCCTCGCGGGTGGACGTCGAGCGGGTGCGGGAGGCGCTGGGCGCCGGGGAGGTCACGCGGGCGGACGCGCGCGTGGTCCGCGAGACCACCGGGTACGCGATCGGGGGCGTACCGCCCTTCGGGCACCGCGTCCGGACCCGCGTCCTGGCCGACGAGGGCCTGCTCGACCACGCCCTGGTGTGGGCGGCGGCCGGCACCCCGCACTCCGTCTTCGCCCTGCCCCCGAAGGAACTGATCGCCCACGCCGGCGCGACCCTCGTGGACGTGCGCGAGCGCACCGCGTGACGCCGCTGGTCGCGTGCGCGGTCCTGGTCGCGGCGGTCACGCACGCCTCGTGGAACGCCCTGGCCCACCACATCCGCGACCAGCTGCTCTCCTTCACCCTCATCTCCGGCGGCGGGGCCCTGATCGGGCTGGCGCTCGTCCCCTTCACCCCCCTCCCGGCCGCCGGGGCGTGGCCGTACCTGCTCGCGTCCGCCGCCCTGCACCTCGCGTACTACGCGCTGCTGATGAAGTCCTTCGCCCTGGGCGACTTCGGCCAGGTGTACCCGATCGCCCGCGGCACGGCGCCGCTGGTGGTCACGCTCCTCGCGGCCGTCTTCGTCGGCGAGGTCCCCGACGGCGGGCAGCTGCTCGGCGTGGCGGTGGCGTGCGCGGGTCTGACGGGCCTGGCCCTGTGGGGGATCCGCGGGAAGGGCGCGCACGGGGCGGCCCTCCTCGCGGCCCTCGCCACCGGCCTCTCCATCGCCCTGTACACGGTCGTCGACGGCGTCGGCGTCCGCGCCTCCGGCAGCACCCTCGGCTACATCGCCTGGCTGATGGTCCTGGAGGGCCTGGTCATCCCGGTGTACGCCCTGGCGGTCCGCCGCCGGGCGCTCCTGCCCGCCCTCCGCCCGCACGCGGCCCGCGGTCTTCTCGGCGCGGCCCTCTCGGTCGCCGCCTACGCCCTCGTCCTCTGGGCCCAGACCCGGGCGCCCCTGGCCCCCGTCGCCGCCCTCCGCGAGTCCTCCATCATCGTCGGAGCCGCCATCGGCGCCCTCTTCTTCAGGGAACGCTTCGGCGGACCGAGGGTCGCCGCGGCCGGCCTGATGGTGGTGGGCATCGGCCTCATGCTGACCAGCGGCTGAGGCGGGTCACGCGTCCTCGCCCAGGATCTCGCGGAAGTGGCTGTTCACGGCCAGCAGGCCGCCGTCGACGCGGAGGGTGGTGCCGGTGATCCAGGCGGCGTCGGAGGAGGCCAGGAAGGCGACGGCCGCGGCGATGTCCTCGGGGGTGCCCACGCGGCCGAGGGGGTAGGCGCGGGTGCCCAGGGCCGCGAGTTCCCTCTCCCTGCCCGACCAGGAGGGGGTGGCGACGGTTCCGGGGTTGATCTGGTTGACGCGGACGCCGAGGGGGGCCGCTTCGGCGGCCAGGGTGCGGGTGTAGGAGGCCAGGGCGGCCTTGGCCGCGCTGTAGGCGTGGTCGCCGAAGGAGGCTTCCGCGTTCACCGAGCCGATGGTGACGATCGCGCCCTCGGTCGTGGTGAGGCGCGGGAGGGCGGCCCGCGCGCAGTGGACCGCGCCCAGGAGGGTGCCGTGGAGCTGTCGCCGCCAGTTCTCGTCGGGGTCGTCGACGAAGGGGACGAAGGCGTTGTTGACGAGGACGTGGAGGGCGGGGAGCCCGCCGATCAGCCGGTCGATCGCCGCGCGGTCGGTGATGTCGAGGTGGTGCGGGGTCGCGTGCGGGAGGCCGGCCGCCACCGTGCGGGCGGCCTCCTCGTCGAGGTCCGTGACCAGGACCCGCGCGCCTTCCGCGGCCAGGCGGCGGGCCGTGGCCGCGCCGATGCCGCTGCCCGCGCCGGTGATCAGGGCCGTCTGTCCTTCGAAGCGGTTCATGTGCCCCATCAGAGCAGGGACTTGACCGCCCTCACCAGGGCCTGGGCGCGCGGGTCCGAGGTGACCGTCTTGCGCATGCCGTTGGTGACGTAGGCGAAGGCGGTGCCCGACTCGGGGTCGGCGAAGGCGAGGGAGCCGCCCCGGCCGGGGTGGCCGAAGGAGGTGGGGCCGAGGAGGGGGGAGCCCGGGCCGTGGAGCATGTGGCCGAGGCCGAAGCGGGTGCCCACCAGGAGGACCCGGTCCGGGCCGGCCGATTCCTCGGTGCGGGCCAGGGCGAGGGTCGCGGGGGCGAAGAGGCGGGGGGTGCCGTCGGCGAGGGGGCCGAGGGTGGCGGCGTAGAAGCGGGAGAGGGAGCGGGCGGTGGCGACTCCGGCCGAGCCGGGGAGTTCGGCGGCGCGGTAGGCCGGGTCGTTCTCGTCGGGCCTGGGGGTGATGACCTCGAAGGCGCGGCGGGTGAGCGAGGCGGGGTCCGCCCAGGCCTCCGTGACCGTGCGCTTGGCGCGGAGGCGGAGGGCGCCGGTGTCCTCGGGGGCCTCCACCGGGGCCAGGCGGCCGACGCGGTGCGCTTCCGCGGCCGGGAGGCCTATCCAGAGGTCCAGGCCGAGCGGGGCCGCCAGTTCCTCCGCCACCCAGCGGCCGATCGTGCGGCCGGTGACGCGGTGGACCAGGCCGGAGAGGAGCCAGCTGAAGGTGTGGGCGTGGTAGCCGTGGGCGGTGCCGGGCTCCCAGGCGGGGGCCTGGGCGGCGATCGCGGCGGTGGAGGCCTCCAGGTCCGTGGCCTCGGCGAGGGTGAGCGGACGGTCGAGGACGGGGACGCCCGCCTGGTGGGCGAGGAGCCGGCGGACCGTCACGCGGTCCTTGCCGGCGGCCTTGAACTCGGGCCAGTACGTGGCCACCGGGGCGTCCAGGTCGATCCGGCCGCGCTGGTGGAGGAGGAGCGGGACGGCGGCGGCGACGCCCTTCGTCACCGAGCGGACGATCTGGGCCGTGGACTCGGTCCAGGGATCGGAGCCGTCGGCGTCCCGCGTGCCCGCCCAGAGGTCGACGACCTTCGCTCCGTCGTGGTGGACGGCGACCGCCGCGCCCTTCTCGCCGCGCTGCTCGAAGTTGCGCAGGAACGCGTCCCTGACCGGTTCCCAGCCCGGCGCCACCGTGCCCTGGACGTCCACCTGACCCACTCATCCTTTCGTATGAACGGCACCCATGGTCTCAGGCGACGGAGCCCGGAACGAAACCGAAGGGAAGTTCGAGCCGGTGGCGGGCCATGAGCTCCTCGTCGGAGAGGATCTCCCGGGTCGGACCGTCCGCCGCGATCACGCCCTCGCTGAGGACGAGCGACCGCGGACAGAGCTCCAGGGCGTACGGCAGGTCGTGGGTGACCATGAGGACGGTGACGTCGAGCGCGCGCAGCACGTCGGCGAGCTCGCGGCGGGAGGCCGGGTCCAGGTTGGACGACGGCTCGTCGAGGACGAGGATCTCGGGCTCGGTGGCGAGCACGGTCGCGACGGCGACCCTGCGCCGCTGGCCGAAGGAGAGGTGGTGCGGGGGCCGGTCGGCGTACTCCGCCATCCCGACCCGCGTCAGCGCCCGCTCCACGACCGCGTCGAGCGCGGCGCCGCGCAGCCCGGCGGCGGCGGGGCCGAAGGCGACGTCCTCGCGGACGGTCGGCATGAAGAGCTGGTCGTCGGGGTCCTGGAAGACGATGCCGACCTTCCGCCGGATCTCCGCCATGTGCTTCTTGCCGACGGGCAGCCCGGCGACCGTCACGCTGCCCGCGCCGGCGGCGAGGATGCCGTTGAGGTGGAGGACGAGCGTGGTCTTGCCGGCGCCGTTGGGGCCGAGGAGGGCCACCCGCTCGCCCCGCCCGATGGTCAGGTTCACGCCGAAGAGCGCCTGGTGGCCGTCGGGGTAGGCGTAGGCGAGGCCGCGCACGTCGAGGGAGGGGGCGGTGGTCATGGTGGTCATCCCAGGAGGGCGAGGAGGCAGATCGGGAGGGCGGCGAGCGGCAGCGCGAGGGCGGCCGCCCACTGGGCGCGGGCGGCGGGCCGCTCGTCGAGGACCGGCATGGTGCCGGTGTAGCCGCGGCTGACCATGGCGAGGTGGACGCGTTCGCCGCGCTCGTACGAGCGGATGAAGAGCGCGCCCGCGGACTTCGCGAGGACGCCCCAGTGGCGTACGCCGGACGCCTCGAAGCCCCGGGAGCGGCGGGCGATGGACATCCGGCGCATCTCGTCGGCGATGACGTCCCCGTACCGGATCATGAAGGAGGCGATCTGGACGAGCAGCGACGGCAGACCGAGCCGCTGGAGGCCGAGGACGAGGGAGCGCAGCTCGGTGGTGGCGGCGAGGAGCACGGAGGCGGCGACGCCCAGGGTGCCCTTGGCGAGGATGTTCCAGGCGCCCCACAGGCCGGGGACGCTCAGGGAGATGCCGAGGACCTCCGTCTGCTCGCCCGGGACCACGAAGGGCATGAGCAGGGCGAAGGCGACGAAGGGGATCTCGATCGCGAGCCTGCGGAGGAGAAAGCCGGCCGGTACGCGGGCGAGCGCGGCGACCGCGCCGAGCAGGGCCGCGTAGACGGCGAAGGCCCAGACGGCCTCGCGGGGGGTGGTGACGACCACCAGGACGAAGCCGAGGACGGCGACGAGTTTGGTGTGCGGGGGCAGGCCGTGGACCGGCGAGTCCCCCCGCCGGTACAGCTTGTGCGCGTGCCCCGCTCCCATGTCAGACCCGGGCCCCGGTGTCGGCGGGCTGCCTGCGGCGGCGGGCGGCCCAGAAGAGGCCGGTGCCCGCGGCGAGGGTGACGCCGACGCCGATCACGCCGGCGAGGCCGCCGGAGAGGCGGGCGGACTCGACGCCCTCGACGCCGTAGTCGGCGAGCGGGGAGCCGGCGGCGGCGTGGTCCTCGGCCTTGGCGTCGATGCCCTTGTCGGCGGCGACCTTCTCCAGGCCGTCGGGGCTGGCGGAGGCGTAGAAGGAGACGACGCCGGCGAGGACGAGGGCGGTGACGACCCCGCCGATCCACACCTTCCTCGGCGAGCCGGAGGCGGCGGCGACGGGCTCCTCGGCCTCGGCCGGCGCCGCGTCGACCAGCTCGCCGTCGACCCGGAGCTTCAGCGGGGCGGTGAGGCCGCGGGCGCCGTGGACGAGGTCGGGGCGGACGGCGAGGACGGCGCCGACGGTGAGGGCGGTGATGACGGCCTCGCCGATGCCGATGAGGACGTGGACGCCGAGCATCGCGGTGAGGACCTTGCCGATCGGCACGTCCGTGGTGCCGCCGACGGCGTAGATCAGGGTGAAGGCGGCGGCCGAGGCCGGTACGGAGACGAGCGCGGCGACGAAGGCCGCGGCGGTGACGCCGCCCCGGGTGCGGGGCAGCACGAGCCGCAGGCCGCGGAAGAGGGCGTACGCGACGACGACGGTCACCACGCCCATGACGGTGATGTTGACGCCGAGGGCGGTGAGGCCGCCGTCGGCGAAGAGCACGCCCTGCATGAGCAGGACGACGGCGATGCACAGGACGCCTGTCCACGGTCCGACGAGGATCGCGGCGAGCGCACCGCCGAGGAGGTGGCCGCTGGTTCCCGCGGCGACCGGGAAGTTGAGCATCTGGACGGCGAAGACGAAGGCCGCGACCAGGCCCGCGAGGGGGGCGACCTTCTCGTCGAGTTCCTTGCGCGCGCCGCGCAGGGACACGGCGACCGCGGCGGCGGCGACGACGCCGGCGGCGGCCGACACGGGGGCGTTGATGAATCCGTCAGGTACGTGCACGTACCGAATGATGAGCGCAGCTGCAAAAGACTTGCAAGAGCGCCCGGATCACAAGACGGCGGATGTGAGGCCGGACACGTCAGGAGTGACGGGAGCGCCGCCGGGGAAAGAAACCGACATTACGCAGCAAATGACGCCCTCCCCCGCCCCGCACGCGACCACGACCTGAGGAGCCACCCGATGCGCGCCGTCGAGGACCACGCACGAGGCCGCCTGATCAGCGACGCACCCGTCGCCCGGGCCGTCCCCGTCGCCCTCCGCTACGACCCCGGCTTCTCCCCCGCGACCGTCCGCTTCGTCCTCCCCGGCGGGATCGAGTGGTCCTTCCCCCGCGCCCTCCTGGAGGACGGGCTGCGGGAGCCCGCGCACCGCGGCGACATCGCGGTCTGGCCGTGCGGCCGGGTGCAGACGGTGGTCGAGTTCCACGGCGAGGACGAGGTCGCGGTGGTCCAGTTCGACAACGCCGCGCTGAGGCGGTTCCTGGAGCACACGTACGCCGCCGGCGCGTCGTCTCTCACGACACGCTGACGGCGTACGGCCGCGTCGGCTCCCCGTCCCCACAGGTCCCGGCGCGGTCCGGGGCGCGCCCCCCGCTCAGGGGCGGCCCCGGGGTTCTCGGGGTGTCACGCCTTCACGAGGTCCGGCCTCGGGGCTCCGCCCTCGGCGTCCCGCCCGGCCAGGCCCTCGCCCTCCACGTCCACGTTGGGCAGCGCCCGGTCCAGCCACCTCGGCAGCCACCAGGCCTTGTGGCCGAGGAGCGCGAGGACGGCCGGGACGATGGCCATGCGGACGACGAAGGCGTCGAAGAGGACGGCGACGGCGAGGCCGAAGCCGATCATCTTGATCATCTGGTCGCTCATGCCGATGAAACCGGAGAAGACCGCGATCATGATCACCGCGGCGGCGGTGACCACCCGGGCGCTGTGCCGGAAGCCGGTCACGATCGCCTCGCCGGGCCGCTCGCCGTGGACGTACGCCTCGCGCATCCGGGTCACGAGGAAGACCTCGTAGTCCATCGCCAGGCCGAAGACGACGCCCACCATGAAGATCGGCATCATCGACATGATCGGGCCGGTCTGCTCGACGCCGAACAGGCTGCCCAGCCAGCCCCACTGGAAGACCGCGACGACGGCGCCGAGGGCGGCGACGACCGAGAGCAGGAAGCCGAGGGCGGCCTTGAGCGGCACCAGGATCGAGCGGAAGACCACGGTCAGCAGGAGGAAGGCGAGGCCGACGACGAGTGCCAGGTAGGGCACGAGGGCGTCGTTCATCTTCTGCGAGAAGTCGATGTTCATCGCGGTGGCGCCGGTGACGAGGACGTCGTCGCCGGTGGCGTCGCGGATGTCGTGGACGAGGGTCTCGGTGGCGCCGGAGGACGGGCGGTCCTTCGGGATCACCGTGATCATGGCGGCGTCGCCGGCCTTGTTGGGGGTGGCGGGGGTGACGGCGGCGATGCCGTCGAGGCGCTCGATGGTGTCGACCGTCTTGTCGGCGGTGGCCTTGTCGCCGTCGACGACGACGAGCAGCGGGCCGTTGAAGCCGGGGCCGAAGCCGTCGGAGAGCAGGTCGTAGGCGCGGCGCTCGGTCGCGGAGACCGGCTTCACGCCGTCGTCGGGCAGGCCCATCTCCAGGGAGGCGGCCGGGATCGCGATGGCGCCGAGGCCGAGGACGCCGGCCAGCAGGACGAAGAGCGGGCGGCGGATGACGAAGCGGGCCCAGCGGGTGCCGGCGTTCGGCTTGGCGGCCTTCTCCGGGGACTCGGCGGCGCCCTTGCGCTGCTTGCGGCCGATCACCTTGTCGCCGGCGAAGCCGAGCAGCGCCGGGATCAGGGTGAGGGCGATCAGGACGGCGATGACGACGGTGCCCGCGGCGGCGAAGCCCATCTTCGTCAGCATCGGGATGTTGACGACGGCGAGGCCGACGAGGGCGATGACGACGGTGAGTCCGGCGAAGACGACCGCCGATCCGGCGGTGCCGGTGGCGCGGCCGGCGGCCTCCTCCTTGCTCCGCCCGTCGGCCAGTTCGGCGCGGTAGCGGGAGACGATGAAGAGGGCGTAGTCGATGCCGACGGCGAGGCCGATCATCATCGCGAGGGTGGAGGTGGTGGAGCCGAGGTCCAGGACGTTGGCGAGCGCGGTGATCGTGGAGACGCCGATGCCGACGCCGATGATCGCGGTGAGCAGCGGCAGTCCGGCCGCGACGAGCGAGCCGAAGGTGATGACGAGGACGATGCCGGCGATGACCACGCCGACGATCTCGCCCGCGCCGGTCTCGGGCATGGTCTGGAGGGCGTCGCCGCCGAGCTCGACCGTCAGGCCCTTGCCCTGGGCCGCGTGACCGGCCTGCTGGAGGGCTTCACGGGTCTCGTCGGTCAGCTCCATCCCGTTGACCTTGTAGGCGACGGAGACGTAGGCGGTGGAGCCGTCCCGGGAGACGGCCTGCGCCGTGTACGGGTCGGTCACGGAGACGATCTGGTCCGAGCCGGACTTCAGCGCGGCGACGGTCTCCTCGACGACGGCCTTGGGGGCCGCGTCGGTCATCTTGCCGCCGTCGGGGGCCTTGAAGACGACCCGGGCGGTGGCGCCGTCGGCGCCGGCTCCGGGGAAGCGCTCTTCGAGCAGGTCGAAGGCGCGCTGGGCCTCGGTGCCGGGGATGGAGAAGGAGCTGGAGGTCGCGGCGGGCGCGGTGGCGGCGCCGACTCCGGCGAGCGCGAGGAGCGCCACCCAGAGGAGGGCGACGAGCCGTCGGCGCCGGAAGGCGGTGCGGCCCAGCTTGTACAGGAAGGTGGCCACGGGTGCGTACTCCCATTGTGGGGCGGGACAGGGCATGGGGAGCCGGCCCGACGGCGTGAGCGGTGCGCAGTCAGGTGGAGCAGGGACGAACGGTGGTGCGGGTCAGACGCCGAGTGAGGGGAGCACGACGGCGTCGACGTAGGCGAGCAGGAAGGCGCGGTCGACCGGCTGGTCGTCGACCAGCGGGCGGGCGACGAACGCCCCGATCAGCATGTGGGGGACGAGCTTGAGCGCCGGGTTGTCCGGATCGATCTCGCCGCGCCGGACCGCTCGGGCGAGGACCTCGTCGAAGCCGTTCAGCTCGGGTTCGATGAGCAGCTCGCGCAGGGCCCGGTGCAGGTCCGGGTTGTCGTGGACGGCATGGGCCAGACCCCGCATCAGCGCGGTGTCCTTCTCCATCTGGCAGTCGTCGGTCAGTTCCATGAGGGCCTGGAAGTCGCCGCGCAGCGAGCCGGTGTCGATCTCGGTGAGACTGACCGGCTTGTTGTGGCGCAGGGCCCGGGCGACCAGCTCCGGCTTGCTCCCCCACTGGCGGTAGAGGGTGGCCTTGCTGGAGTGGGTGCGGGCGGCGACGGCGTCCATGGTGAGGGCGTCGTAGCCGACGTCGCGGAGGAGGTCGAGGACGGCCGCGTACAGCTCGGACTCCCGCTCGGGCGTGAGTCTGCTGCGGGCCATGCCGTACCTCCGGACCGAACGAAACGGTTTCGTACTCTTCGTACGGTACGAAGGTACCCCGCCACCCAGCGAAACGAAACCGTTTCGTACGTGTCCTGGGACACACGCCTCCGGCCACGGGTCCCGCCGTACGGGTTGCCGCACCCCCTCCGCGCGGAAAGCATGAACGGGTGAGTGACGACGTGGCCTACCTCCGCTTCCCGCACCTCCACGACGACCTGCTGTGCTTCACGGCCGAGGACGACCTCTGGATCGCCCCGCTCGTGCCCGAGGGGCGGAGACCCGGCCGCGCCTGGCGGCTCACGGTCGACCGCACCCGGGCCGGACACCCCCGCTTCTCCCCCGACGGGCGCCACATCGCCTACACGAACTGGCGCAGCCTCGACCCCGAGATCCACCTCGTGCCCGTCGACGGCGGCCACGCCCGCCAGCTGACCCACTGGGGCTCCACCGACACCCGCGTCTGCGGCTGGTCGCCCCCGGACAAGGACGGGCGCTCCGACATCCTCGCCGTCTCCTCGCACGGCCAGCCCTTCTCGTACTTCTCCTGGGCCTACACGGTCGCCACCGACGGCACGCCCGGCAGCAAGCTGCCCTGGGGCCCCGTCTCCGACATCGCCGTCCGGGACGTCGACGGCGAGCGCCGCACCCTCCTCCTCACCGGCACCCCGCCGCACGCGCCGGCCGCCTGGAAGCGGTACCGGGGCGGCGCCACCGGCCGCCTCTGGCTCCACGGCGAACGGCTCCTGCCCGACATCGGCGGCCACCTCGCCGACCCGATGTTCGTCGCCGCGCCGCCCGGCGAGGAGGGGTACCGGGTCGCCTTCCTCTCCGACCACGAGGGCATCGGCAACCTCTACTCCTGCCGCCCCGACGGCACGGACCTGCGCCGCCACACCGACCACGCCGACTTCTACGCCCGGCACGCCTCCTCCGACGGCCGCCGGGTCGTCTACCAGTGCGCCGGAGAACTGTGGATCGCCGACGACCTGAGCGCCGGCGCCGAACCGCGCCGCCTGGAGATCCGGCTCGGCGGGCAGCGGGCCGGCCGCCGCCCCTACCAGCTGCCCGCCTCCCAGCACGTCGACGCGCTCTCCGTCGACGAGACCGGCCGGGCCAGCGCCGTCGGCGTACGCGGCAGCCTGTACTGGCTCACCCACCGGGACGGGCCCGCCCGCGCCATCACCGACACCCCCGGCGTCCGCGTCCGGCTCCCCGAGATGCTCGGCAGCGGCGGCCAGATCGCCTATGTCACCGACGCCGAGGGCGAGGACGCCGTCGAGATCGCCTACCTCCCCCGGACCACCGGCGACCGGCCCGCGCGCCGACTCGCCGCCGGGGAGCTCGGCCGGGTCGAGGAACTCGTCGCCGACCCCGACGGCGAACGGCTCGCCATCGCCTCCCACGACGGCCGGCTGCTCCTCGTCGACGCCACCGAGGACTCCAACGGCGAGGTCACCGAGCTCATCCGCTCCGTCAACGGCCCCGTCCGCGACCTCGCCTTCTCCCCCGACGGCGCCTGGCTCACCTGGTCCCACCCCGGCATCGGCCGCTCCCTGCGCTCCATCAAGCTGGTCCGCATCTCCGGCCCGGGCCCGCGCACGGTCATCGACGTCACCAACGGCCGCTTCGAGGACGAGAACCCGGTCTTCACCAGCGACGGCCGCTACCTCGCCTTCCTCTCCTGGCGCGGCTTCGACCCGGTGTACGACGTCCACACCGGCGACCTGTCGTTCCCGCTCGGCTGCCGCCCCTACCTGGTCCCGCTCTCCTCCGCGACCCCCTCGCCCTTCGCGCTGCTGCCCGACGGCCGCCCGGCGGCCGGCGGCCTCGACCCGGCCGACGACGGCGCCGACAGCGGCGACGGCACGGTCACCGTGGAGATCGAGGGCCTGCCCGACCGGGTCACCCCCTTCCCCGTCGCCGCCTCCAAGTACTCGGCGCTCGCCCCGGTCTCCGGCGGCGGGCTCGTCTGGCTGCGCTGGCCCATCTCCGGCGCCCTCGGCGAGACCTTCGCCAACCCCGCCGACACCTCGGGCCGCCCCACCCTGGAGCACTTCTCCGTCGTCAAGGCCCGCCGCAGCGAACTCGCCCGCGACCTCGACTGGTTCGCCGTCAGCGGCGACGGCTCCCGGCTCGTCGTCTTCGACGAGGGCGAGCTGCGGGCCGTCCCCGCCACCGAACCCGGCGACGGCGACTCCACGGTCTACCTCGACCTGCGCCGCATCCTCCACGACGTCGACCCCGGCGCCGAGTGGCGCCAGTCCTACGAGGAGGCCGGGCGGATCGTCCGCGCCTACTTCTGGGAGCCGGGGATGGGCGGCGTCGACTGGCCGGCGATCCTCGACCAGTACCGGCCCCTCCTCGAACGGGTCGCCTCCCCCGACGAGTTCGCCGACCTGCTCCGCGAGGTCATGGGCGAACTCGGCACCTCCCACGCCTACGTCACCCCCGCCCGGCGCAACGAGGGCCCGCCGCACTACCAGCGCCCCCAGGGGCTCCTCGGCGCCAACCTCGTGCCCCGCGACGGCGGCTGGGTGGTGAAGCGGATCCTGCCCGGCGAGTCCTCCGACTCCAAGGCGCGCTCCCCGCTCGCCGGCACCGGCATCCGCGAGGGCGCCGCCCTCACCCACGTCGACGGCCGGCCCGTCGACCCCGTCACCGGCCCCTACCCGCTGCTCGCCGGCACCGGCGGCACCACCGTCGAGCTCACCTTCACCCCGGCCGGCGGCGAGGGCCGCTCCCGACGGGTCGCCGTCGTCCCGCTGATCGACGAACGCCCGCTCCGCTACCAGGACTGGGTCGCCAAGCGCCGGGCCGTGGTCCGCGAGCTGAGCGGCGGCCGCTGCGGCTACCTCCACATCCCCGACATGGGCGGCTCCGGCTGGGCCCAGTTCAACCGCGACCTGCGGATGGAGGTCTCCCGCCCGGCCCTCATCGTCGACGTGCGGGGCAACGCCGGCGGCCACATCAGCGAACTGGTCGTGGAGACCCTCACCCGGAAGATCATCGGCTGGGACCTCACCCGCAACGCCCAGCCCGTCAGTTACGCCTCCAACGCCCCGCGCGGCCCGGTCGTCGCCCTCGCCGACGAGGCCACCTCCTCCGACGGCGACATGATCACCGCCGCCTTCAAGCTCCTCGGCCTCGGCCCCGTCGTCGGCCAGCGCACCTGGGGCGGGGTCGTCGGCATGACCGGCCGCCACAAGCTCGGCGACGGCACCCAGATCACCGTCCCCATGAACGCGGCCTGGTTCACCGAGTGGGGCTGGTCCGTGGAGAACCACGGCGTCGAACCCGACCTGGCCGTCCTGCGCACCCCGCTCGACTGGGCCGAGGGCCGACACGCCCAGCTCGACGACGCCGTCCACCGGGCCCTCGCCCTGCTCGAATCGGAGCCCGCCGCGAGCCCGCCCGGCTACGAGTCCGTGCCGGACCGCTCCCGCCCGAAACTGCCGCCGAGATCCAGCTCGTAGGCGATCCCGGACTCCCCACTGTCCATGGCCACGCTCCCCACCGCACCGAAACCGACCCGGGCGAGCACCGCCCGGGACGCGAGGTTGTCCGGCGACGCCCCGGCGTACAGCCGGCGCAGCCCGTACTCCTCCACGGCGAGCCGGCACACCTCCAGGACGCCCCGGGTGGCGAGCCCCCGCCCGGTGGCCGACTCCGCGATCCGGTAGCCGAGCTCGGCCGCGCCGTCGGCCACGTCGACCAGGTTGACCCGGCCGACGATCGCGCCGCCCTCGGCGACCAGGACGTGGAAGTGGACGGTCCCCTCCTCCTGCTCGTCGAGCAGCGCCCGGTGCCGGGTGTCGAACTCCGTGAAGTACGCGTCCCCCCGGTCGGCGACGGTGGCGGCGAAGTAGGCCCTGTTCTCCCGCTCGAAGACGAGCAGGGCGGGCGCGTGGTCGGGGCGCAGGCGTTCGAGTGCGACGGACATGAGGGGAGCGTACGAAGATCCGCGCGCGGGCGCGCGGGAGTTACGCGCGGAAGTGGCCCGCGCACGCGGAAGGCGCACCCGGCGTCCCGGGTGCGCCTTCCGTCACAGGACGGGCGTCAGGCTCCGTGGTCCTCGCGCATACCGCGCTCGCGCGCTTCGCGCTGTTCGCGCTCCTTCGCCTCCTGCGAGCCCTCGCGCCCCTTCTTGGCGCGCTCCGAGGCCTCGTCCTTGGCGTTGCCCATGGCCTGCTTGGCGCGGTCCTGGAGCTCCTGCGCCTTGTCCTGGAACTGGTCCTTGATGCCCATGAAGTTCACTCCTAGTAAGGGTGTGAGGGGACGGGGCGGCTTGCCCCTGGGCCTCGACCAGCCTTGCACGAGCGAACACTCCACGCATTTCGATCAGTTACGGTCCGTACGGGCGGGGCTCACGCCCGCTCCGTGCGGGCCTGTTCGTCGGCCACGCCACCCGCGCCCACCAGGCCCTTCGACACCGAGGACAGCCGGGGCTCGAACCGCTTCATCTCGCGCTGTCCGACTCCGGCGATCACGCCGGGCAGGTAGCCGCGGACGGACTGCATCCCGCGCAGCCACCACTGCGCGTACACGTGGGCGGAGCGGCGCTCGATGCCGGCGACGATCCGGTCGACGGCCGGGCCGAGGGGGTACGTGCGGTTCGACGGCCACGGCAGCCGCTGCCGCAGCTCCTTCATGACGTCGTCCTGGTCGGCGCCGCGCACCATGTCGGTGTCGGTCCAGGAGAGGTAGCCGACACCGACCCGCACGCCCTTGTGGGCGACCTCGGCGCGCAGGCTGTGCGCGAAGGCCTCGACGCCGGACTTGGAGGCGCAGTAGGCGGTCATCATCGGGGCCGGGGTCATCGCGGCGAGCGAGGCGATCTGGAGGAAGTACCCCCGGGACTCCATGAGGACCGGGAGGAAGGCGCGGCCGGTGACCGCCCCGCCGATGAGGTTGACCTCGATGACCCGCCGCCAGGCGACCGGGTCGGAGTCGACGAACGGACCGCCCGCCGCGACACCGGCGTTGGCGACGACGATGTCGACCTTCCCGAAGCGCTCCTTGACCTCGGCGGCGACCCGGGCCATGGCCTCGTGGTCGGTGACGTCCGCCTCCCACCAGTCGGCCTCGGTGTGCAGCCGCCCGGCGACCTCCTTGAGGAGCTCGGGCTCCAGGCCGACGAGGGCGATCTTCGCGCCGCGCGCGGAGAGCTTGCGGGCGAGCAGCTCGCCCACGCCGCGGGCGCCGCCGGTGACGACCGCGACCTGCCCTTCCAGACTGACCCTGCTCATACCCCTGCCTCCTTGCTGGTCGGACGCGCTCCGAGATAGGTGAGCGTCAGTTCGCGGATCTGCGCGGTGACGGCCTCCGGGGCCTCGACCGGCGTCATGTGGCCCATGCCGGCCAGTTCGGTGAGTCCGGTGCAGTGCGGCAGCGCCTCGGCCATGGCCCGGGAGTGGACCGGCGGCGTGAGCCGGTCGGCGGTGCCGACGAGGACGGCGGCCGGTACGCGCAGGTCGCGCAGGCCCGCCTCCAGGTCGAGGTGGGCGAGCACCTGCGACCAGCCGTGGCGGGACGGGCGCGGGCAGGCGTGCACGATCCGGGCACAGGCGTCGACCCTCCCGGGTGACGAGCCGGGTCCCATGGTCGCGTACCTGAGGACCTTCTTCGAGATCCCGGTGACCGGTCCGAGCGGCGCCTTCGAGCCGAGGACGGCGCCGGTGAGCCGGGTCCGCAGCCCGCCGGGCCCGAGGGGCACGACCGTGGACTCGGCGGTGAGCCGGGACGGGCCGGTCGAGCAGAGCAGGACGGCGGCGGCGTGCTGGACGAAACCGGGGCGGCCGGCCGCGGCCATGATCGTCATTCCGCCCATGGAGTGGCCGGCGACGACGGCCCGCTCGCCGGGCCCGAGGGTGGCGGCGAGCACCGCCTCCAGGTCGTCGGCGAGCGCGGTGGTCGAGTAGCCGCCGGCGGCGGGGACGGGTGAGCGCCCGTGGCCGCGCTGGTCGTAGGCGACGACCCGGTGGTCGACGGCGAGGTCCCGGATCTGCTCGGCCCAGAAGGCCGTCGAGCAGGTCCAGCCGTGGGCGAGGACGACGACGGGCGCGCCCTCGGGGCCGTGCACCTCGGTGTGCAACTCGGCGCCGTCGGCGGAGCGGACGGTCAGGGTGCGGGGGTTCACGAGGCGGCCTCCTTCTTGCGGTCGGCGCGGCGGGCGGTGGGCTCGGCGCCCTTGACGGCGGCCTTCACCGGCTTGGGGGCGCGGACGACCTCGTACTCGGAGAGGTCGACCCGGCGGGTCTCGCGGCGGAACTCCCCGGTGGTGCCCGGCCAGAGGGTGGTGTTGCGGCCGTTGGCGTCGAGGTACCAGCTCTCGCAGCCGCCGGCCTTCCAGACGGTCCGCTCCATGCGGTTCTGGACCTTGCGGTTCCAGGCGTTGACGGCGGAGGGGCGGGCGGCGAGGGCGGCCCGGCCGCCCAGGACGTTCAGCTGGCGGAGGTAGTCGGCCATGTAGTTCAGCTGGGACTCGATCATGAGGATCATGGAGGAGTTCCCGAGGCCGGTGTTGGGCCCGATGATCGTCATCCAGTTGGGGAAGCCGGCGGCGGTGGCGCCGCGCAGCGACTCCATGCCGTCCTTCCAGGCCTCGGCGAGCGAGCGGCCGTCGGCGCCGATGACGCGCGGGGCGATCGGCATGTCGGTGACGTGGAAACCGGTGCCGAAGACGATCGCGTCGACCTCGGTCTCGGTGCCGTCGGAGCCGACGACGACATTGCCGCGGACCTCCTTCAGGCCGCCGGCGACGACGTCGACGTTGGGCTGGGCGAGGGCCGGGTAGTAGGCGTTGGAGAGCAGGATCCGCTTGCAGCCGATGCGGTACGAGGGCGTGAGCCTGGCCCGCAGCGCCGGGTCCTTGACGGCCCTGGCGATGTTCGCCTTCGCCAGCTTCTCGACCAGGCCCAGTTCGCCGGGGTGCCTGGTGAAGGCGCCGACCTGGAGTTCGCGGATGCCCCACAGGATGCCGCGGCGCAGGGTGGCGGTGGCGGGCAGCTTGCGGTGCAGCCAGCGCTCGGGGCCGCTGATGGGGCGGTCCAGGCGGGGCATGACCCACGGGGGCGTGCGCTGGAAGAGGGTCAGCCGGGCGACCTCGGGCTGGATGGAGGGCACGATCTGGATGGCGGAGGCGCCGGTGCCGACCATGGCGACCCGCTTGCCCCGGAGGTCGTAGTCGTGGTCCCAGCGGGCCGAGTGGAAGACCTTGCCGGTGAAGCCGTCGAGCCCCGGGATGTCCGGGATCTTCGGGTCGGAGAGCGGCCCGGTGGCGGAGACGACGACGTCGGCGCTGAAGGAGCCGGCACTGGTCTCGATCCGCCACCGCAGCTCGTCGGCGTCCCACTCCATGCGCAGCACCTCGTGGTTCAGGCGCAGGTGCGGGCGGAGCCCGAAGGTGTCGGCGACGTGCTCCAGGTAGGCCCGGATGTGGCGCTGCCCGGAGAAGGTCCGGGGCCAGTCGGGGTTGGGCGCGAAGGAGAACGAGTAGAGGTGGGAGGGCACGTCGCAGGCGCACCCGGGGTAGCTGTTGTCCCGCCAGGTCCCGCCCACGGAGTCGGCCCGCTCCAGGATGACGAAGTCGGTGATTCCCTCGCGGCGCAGCCGGACGGCGGCTCCGAGTCCGCCGAACCCCGATCCGATCACCGCCACCCGAACGTGCTCGTGCTTCGCCATGCCGCCTCCCGTGCGCCCGGCCAAGATTCCGCCAGCAATCACTGGCACAGTCGGGACTGTAGAGCAGCTCCATACCGAGCGGTAGGGGTCGGACGAGGGAAAGTTACCGGCGGTACAACATAGGCTGGCGGGTGTGGCAGAACGATCAGGGAACCCACCCCACGAGTACCGGATGACGGATCTGGCCGAGGCGGCCGGCATCACCGTCCGCACGCTCCGCTTCTACCGCGAGCGCGGCCTGATCCCGCCGCCGCGCCGCGAGGGCCGGATCGCCTGGTACGACGAGCGCCACCTGGCCCGCCTCCGCACCATCGCCGCCCTGCTCGAACGCGGCCACACCCTCACCGGCATCGCCGACCTCACCACGGCCTTCGAATCGGGCCGGGACGTCGGCGAGGTCCTCGAACTCGGCACCCCCACCGAGGAGGAGCCGGTCCGGCTCACCCCCGGGGAGCTCGCCGACCACTTCGACGGCGAGGTCACCCCGGAGAACCTGGCGGCCGCCCTGGACCTCGGCTACCTGGCGACGGACGGCGAGGAGATCGTCCACGTCAGCCGCCGCCTCCTCGACGTCTCGGCGGCCCTGGTCCGCGAGGGCGTCCCCCTCGCGGAGGTCCTCAAGGCGGGCGCCGTCGTCCGCGAGCACGCCGACGCCCTCGCCGCCCTCTTCGCCGACGCCCTGGGCCCCCACGTGAAGGACGGCGACCTCCGGCACCTGCGCCCGCTCGCCAAGAGCGTCGTGGAGGCCGAGCTCTCCATGGCCCTCGACCGCCGCCTGCGCGACACGGGGGCCTGACGGCCTACAGGTCGTACACCGCGGTCACCGGAGCGTGGTCGCTCCACCGCTCCGCGTGGGTGGCCGCCCGCTCCACGTACGCCTTGACGGCCTTCGCCGCCAGGCCCGGGGTGGCCATGTGGTAGTCGATGCGCCAGCCGCTGTCGTTGTCGAAGGCGCGGCCGCGGTAGGACCACCAGGAGTAGGGGCCCTCCTGCTCGGGGTGGAGGGCGCGGACGACGTCGACGTACCCGCCGTCGGTCTCCTCCAGGACGCGGCCGAGCCACTCGCGCTCCTCGGGGAGGAAGCCGGCGCTCTTGCGGTTGGCCTTCCAGTTCCTGAGGTCGGCCTCCCGGTGCGCGATGTTCCAGTCGCCGCAGACGACGACCTCGCGGCCGTCGGCGGCGGCGCGGACCCGCAGCTCCTTGAGGTAGGGCAGGAACTCGCCCATGAAGCGGTACTTCTCGTCCTGCTTCTCGGTCCCGGCCTCGCCGGAGGGGAGGTAGAGGCTGGCGACGGTGACGCCGGGCAGGTCGGCCTCGATGTAGCGGCCGGAGCCGTCGAACTCGGCCGACCCGAAGCCGACGCGGACCGCGTCGGGCTCGCGCCGCAGGTAGAGCGAGACGCCGGCGCGTCCCTTGGCGGCGGCGGGGGCGTGGGCGGTGAACCAGCCCTCGGGGGTCCGGACCTCCTCGGGCAGCTGCGCCTCCTCGGCGCGCACCTCCTGGAGCAGGACGGCGTCGGCGGAGGTCTCCGCCAGCCACTCGACGAAGCCCTTCTTGGCGGCGGCACGAAGACCGTTGACGTTCGCGCTGGTGACAGTGAACATCCCGGGAGAATACCGACACCCGCCGCTCGCATACACGTACGATCGACGCCATGCGCATCGAGCCGATCCCCTACGACCACCCCGATTCCGTGAAACTGCAGGACGAGGTGCTGGCCGAGTACGTCGTCCGCTACGGCGACAGTGAGGGCGACGCCACACCGCTCGACCCCTCGATGTTCGTCCCGCCGCGGGGCCTGTACCTCCTCGCGTACGACCCCGAGGGCCGCCCGGTCGCCAGCGGCGCCTGGCGCCGCCAGGACGAGAACGACGAGGGGTACGCGGACGGGGACGCCGAGCTGAAGCGCATGTACGTCATACCCGAGGCCCGCGGCCTGGGCCTGGCCCGCCGCATCCTGGCCCTCCTGGAGGACGACGCCCGCGCCGCCGGCCGCACCCGCGTGGTCCTGGAGACGGGCACCGCCCAGCCCGAGGCCATCGCCCTCTACACCTCCAGCGGCTACGAGCCCACCGCCGCCAAGTTCGGCCACTACCGCCACCACGACAACAGCCGCTGCTTCGCCAAGCCGCTGGACTGACCCCCCGGAGGCCCCGGAAAAGCGACTTGAACGTGTTCAAGTCGGCGTCTACAGTCGTGCCCGGCAACGACGAACGCCCGAGGGGGGCCTCTCAACTTGCGCAAGCGCACGTTTCTCAGCGCCGGAGTGGCGGCGACACTGCTCGCCACCGGCGGAATCATCGGCGGGGCGGGGACGGCCCTGGCGGCCGGCGACCCGACGTACTACTTCGAGCCGGTGGACGCGAAGGTCCTCCAGCCCGGCGAGGGCTGGGCCGAACTGTCCTCGCCCGGGGGCGGCGGCATGGAGACCGGGCAGCCGGACGGCACCTTCGTCTACGCCCTCAGCAAGAAGCCGCTGACGGACGCGGCCTGGACCGGCGGCGGCGCCCCGGCCGGCCTCACGGTCGACCCGACGGACTCCTGCACGCCGAAGGCCGGCAAGGCCGGCGTCTACCTCTGCGACGTGACGGAGGACGGCTACCTCTTCCCCGCGCCCGAGGTCAGGGCGACCGCCACCGCGGCCGACAACACGACCGCCTACTACGCGCTGGTCTACGTGCCGCGCGGCGCCAGCGTCGACGCCGGCATCAAGCAGGCGCAGACCGCCGCCACCCAGCCGATCGGCGACCGCCGGGCGCACTCCACGATCACCGTGAAGACCCGCGCCCACGTGGCCCGGAACACCATGAAGCCGACCGTGCCGACCCTCCCGGGCGGCGGCACGGTGCAGCACACCGTGAAGCTGCACGCGGTCGACACGGGCCGGCTCGACATCAACCTGGCCGAGGCGCCCGGCGAGCGGCGCTGGGACGACGGCGAGCTGAAGGTCGACGTCACGGGCGTGGACGCGGGCGGCGCCGAGGGCGCCGTGTGCGACCACTCGCTCGGCGAGATCGGCTGGGGCGGCATCTGGTGCGAGATCAGCGCGCCGGGCGACTACACGATCACCTACGGCCTGCGGTCCGACGTGACGACGCCCGCCTGGAAGCTGCGCGCCACCACCGTCTACGAGGTGTACGACTTCGGCACCGGCAACCCGGAGGCGACGGCCGACTTCGGCATCGCCAGCCCGATCCCGGTCATCCCGCGCTACCAGCTCATCGGGCGCACCCCGGGCGGCGACCTCTACTTCAACGTCGGCTCCGGCCGCAGCCCGCGGATCTTCTCGTACAGCGACCTGTCCGGCGCCACGAGCGAATGGGCCGGCTACTCGGCCGCCACCCGCCTCGGCCCGCTGACGGTGCAGAGCACCGGCGCCGGCGCGGTGGGCCGGGACCGGAACGGCGTCCTCTGGTCGTACGCGGCCTCCGGCGACGGCGGCCTCTTCGACGACCGCCGCAAGGTCGGCGGCGGCTGGCAGGTGTACGACGCGCTGGTCGGCGCCGGCGACCTGACCGGCGACGGCAAGGCCGACCTGCTCGCCCGGGACGCCTCGGGCACGCTGTGGCTCTACCGGGGCACCGGCAACCGCACCGCGCCGTTCGCCACCCGGGCCCGCGTCGGCGGCGGCTGGCAGATCCACGCCGTCCTCACCGGCGGCACCGACCTCACCCGTGACGGCAAGGCCGACCTGCTCGCCCGCGACAAGGCCGGCGTCCTGTGGCTCTACCCGGGCAGGGGCAACGGCACCTTCGGCGCCCGCGTCCAGGTCGGCGGCGGCTGGCAGGGCTACACCTCCCTGGTCTCGCCCGGCGACCTGAACTCGGACGGCAAGGCCGACCTGGTGGCCCGCGACGCCGCCGGCACGCTCTGGTACTACCAGGGCTCCGGCACCGCGACCCGCCCGTTCGCGACCCGCGTCAAGGTCGGCGGCGGCTGGAACAGGTACAACCTGCTCTTCTGATCCGCCACCGGACCGCCGGTACGCCCTTCCGAAGGCCGCCGGGAGCTCGCCGCACGCGAGCCCCCGGCGGCCTTCCGCCGCCGGTCAGGCGCGCGGTCCGCCCGGGGTCTCGGCGAGGACGCGCCGGATGTCGGCGGCGAGGTCGAGGTTGGCGGACGCCCGCGCCTCCTCGGCGAGGACGCGCAGCCGGTCGAGCCCGGCCTGCTCCCGGCCCTCGGCGACCAGCAGCCGGCCGTCCAGGACGTCGAGCCGGACCCGGCCCCGGTAGGTCATCCGCGGGTCGGCCCCGCCCCGGCCCCCACCCTCGCCGCCGTCCCCGCGCAGCCGGTCGAGCAGCGTGCGCGCGTCGGCGAACCGGCCCTCCTCGAAGGCGAGTTCGGCCCTGATGGAGACGACCTCCCGCTCCAGGGCCGGGAGGCCGAGGAAGGCGAGGCCGCTCTCGGCCTGCTCCAGGTACCGCTCGGCCGCGTCCGGTTCGGGCGGCGTCTTCTGGACGTGCAGATGGGCGGCGGCGATCCGCAGCCGCGTCCACAGACCGAGGTCGCCCGTGCTGGGGAAGCCCGCGAGGGCCTGGTCGAGGAGGAGCTGGGCGCCCTCGAAGTCGCCCTGGCGGACCCGTACCGCCGCCCCGGTCCACAGGGCCTCCGCCCACAGGGAGTCGCGGCGGTCGGCGGTCAGCTCGGTGAGCTCGTCGGCGTGGGCGCGGGCCTCGGCGAGGCGGCCCGCCTCGGACTCCACGGAGACCAGCGCGAGCAGGCCGGCGGCGACGTCGGGCACGGCGAGGCCGTGCTCCCGGGCCAGCCGGTGGGCGTCGGCGGCCACGTCGACGGCCGGGCCGGTGTCGCCGAGGGTGCGCAGGCAGCGGGCGAGCCGGGCGAGGCCGCGGACGCGCAGCGCGGGCTGGCCGAGCCGTTCGCCGAGCGCGACGAGCTCCTCCAGGCGTTCCCGCTCCCGCTCCCGCCGGTGGTGGCGGCGGTGCCAGTGGGCCACCTGCCAGAGGGCCTGCCAGCGCAGCGGCGGGTCCTGGTCGCCGCCGGCCTCGGCGGCCAGGGCCCGCTCCAGCGCCTCCAGGGTCTCGTCGGACTCCAGGGAGGCGGCGAGGGCGAGGGCCTGGCTCAGCGAGTCGCCGCCGGCCCCCTCGTCGAAGACCGAGAGGTCGGCGCCGAGCTGCGCGGCGAGGTGTTCCACGGCGCGCGGGGTGGGGTTCCGGGCCCCGGACTCCAGCCGGGAGAGGTAGCCGGTGGACATGCCGTCCCCGGCGAGCGCGGCCTGCGACAGACCCCGTTCGGTACGCAGCCGCCTGAGCCGGCGCCCGAAGTAAGGCTGCTCCAGCACGTGATCAACCCCAGGGTGTCGAGATGGTCCGCCCGTGGACGACGAAGATCCCGCCCGATCTTTCGATCGGACGGGATCTCGTCATCCGCTGGTGGACCTGAGGGGATTCGAACCCCTGACCCCCTCGATGCGAACGAGGTGCGCTACCGGACTGCGCCACAGGCCCCTGCGACGTGTGAAACATTAGCATCCCGGTCGGCGAGAAGAAAAATCGCTTCCGCCGCAGGTCAGATGAGGCCCCGCGCGGGGCCCCTCATTCGTTGGCGGCGCGGGGGCGCTCGTCGTCCGCGCGGTCGGCGTACTGGTCGAAGAGCGGGGTGCGGCCGTGGTCCCGGCCGCGGCGCGGCGGAGCCGGGCGGCGGCGCGGGGCCGGCGAGGCGGCCGGGGGCTGCTCGGCGGCGGTGGAGGAGCGGGCCGCGCTCCAGGTCTCCGGGTCGGTGACGTCCACGCCGTTGGAGGCGCGCGGCGCGACCGGCGCGGTGACGTACGTCGGCAGCGGCACGGGCACCGGGTCCCAGCTGTCGCCGCGGGCCGGGCCGCGCTCACGCTGCTGGTCCACCCACTCGGCGTGGTCGGTCTGCTCGACCAGCGCGCGCCGGTCGGCCTCCTGCGGGGAGACCGGCGGCGCGGGCGACGGCTCGGGCTCGGGTGCCGGCGCGGCGGCCCGGCGGGTCTCGCGGAGCCGGGCGGCGGCGGCCTCGGCGCGGCGCCGGTCCATCACGTAGACGAAGCGGCGGCGCTCCTGTCCGCGCAGATGGACGATGTAGGCGCTGAGCAGCACGGCGGGCACGCCGGGCGCCCACAGGAAGGCGACACCGCCGACGGCGGCGACGACGGCGCCGAGGGTGAAGGCGGAGAACAGCACGATCGTGGTGCGGCGGCGGCGCGCCAGGGCCTTGCCCCGGCGGGCCCGCTCGGCGGCACCCGCCGCTCCCGCGCTCGCTCCGGCACCGCCCGCGGCCGGCCGGGCCGCCGGGGCGGGTGCCGCCTCCGGCTCGCGCTCGGACCGGCGCTCGGGCTCGCGCTCCGGGCGTCGTTCGGGGGCGGGCTCGGGGAGTTCGAGGCGCGCCTCGGTCCTGTCCGGAGGCGCGGAGAAGGCCCGGACGTCGACCGAGCTCAACTGCTCGGTCGCCGCGTCCGGGTCCACGTCGGTCGCCGCCTCCAGGGCCGTACGGTCCCGCTCGCGGAGCTCCTTGGCGTACCGGCGCTCCATGCCCGCCCGTCCGGACAGCAGCCGGATGGCGGTGCTGAAGCGTTCCGTCGGACGGGCTTCGTTCAGCTCGTCCTGCCTGCGGAGCCACATCGGCACCAGGTAGGCGGCCCAGGCCCCGACGATGACTGCGTAGATGAGGCCGCTGCTGCTCACGCCTCACACGGTAGAGGGGTTCGCGACGGGGCATCGGCCAATTGGCCCGGTGTGTCGCACGATCTGGCTGATATCACTGAACTTTTTTGTGATTGTTCGGATCGATCGGTGTTCATATGCCGCTGGAATTCGAACAGTTATATGAATAGCGCGATTATGCGGCGTCCCTGCGCCGCGTCCGGTGCCAGCGGGCGAGCAGTCCCTCCGGAATCTCCTCCGCCGTCAGCGCGAACACCAGATGGTCCCGCCAGGCACCGTCGATGTGCAGATAGCGCGGCCTCAATCCCTCTTCCCTGAAGCCGAGTTTCTCCACCACCCGCCGCGAGGGGCCGTTCTCCGGCCGGATGCACACCTCCATCCGGTGCAGCCCCACCGCCCGGAAGCAGTGGTCGGTGGCGAGCGCGACCGCCGTCGGCATCACCCCGCGCCCGGCCACCTCGCTGTCCACCCAGTAGCCCACGTGCCCGGAGCACATCGACCCCCAGGTGATCCCCGCGACCGTCAGCTGCCCGGCCATCCGGCCCCGGTACTCGATGACGAACGGCAGCATCCGCCCCGCGTTCGCCTCCGACCTCAGATGGCGCACCATCTGACGGTACGTGGGACGCCGCGCGGGCGGCATGCCCGGCGCGGACGGCGGCACCGTCGCCTCCCAGGGGCGCAGCCACTCGCGGTTGCGGCGGTTCACCTCCCGCCACTCCCGCTGGTCGCGCATCCTTATCGGGCGGAGCACCACGTCTCCGTCGGCGAGGACGGCCGGCCAGGCCGTGGTCATGACGCCGGGCCCGCTTCCGCCGGTCTCGGGTGGTCGCCGCCGCGGATCTGGTCCACGGCGTGCCGCAGCAGCGGCTCCAGGACGGCGAGCCCGTCCCGTACCCCGCCGGTCGATCCCGGCAGGTTCACGATCAGCGTCCCGCCCGCGACGCCGGCGAGCCCCCGGGAGAGCGCCGCCGTCGGCACCTTCTCCCGGCCGTACGCCCGGATCGCCTCCGGGATCCCCGGGATCTGCCGCTCCAGGACGCGGGCGGTGACCTCGGGCGTCTCGTCGGTCGGGGAGATGCCGGTACCGCCGGTGGTGAGGATGACGTCGTACCCGGCGGCGATCCCGGCGCGCAGGGCCGCCTCGACGGGCGCCCCGTCGGGCACGACCCGCGGTCCGTCGACCGCGAAGCCCATGCCCCGCAGCCCCTCGGCGATCAGCGGCCCGCCCTTGTCCTCGTAGACCCCGGCGGAGGCCCGGTTGGAGGCGGTGACGACGAGCGCCGCGTACGGAGCGGTGAGCGGGCCGCCGTGGGCCTCGTGCGCGCCCGCGACCCGGCCGCCGCGCGTCACGCGTCGTCCCGGGTCCAGTGGCCCGACTTGCCGCCGGTCTTCTCCTCGACCCGCACGTCGGAGATGACCGCGCCCTTGTCGACCGCCTTGATCATGTCCACCACCGTCAGCGCGGCCACCGAGACGGCGGTCAGCGCCTCCATCTCGACACCGGTGCGGTCGGTGGTCTTCACGGTCGCCAGGATCTCCACGGCGTCGTCCGCCACGGTGAGGTCCAGCGTCACCCCGGAGACGGCCAGCGGGTGGCAGAGCGGGATGAGGTCGGGGGTCTTCTTGGCGCCCATGATCCCGGCGATGCGGGCGGTGGCCAGGGCGTCGCCCTTCGGCACGCCCTCGCCGCGCAGCAGCTCGATCACGCGCGGCGAGACGAGCACCCGCCCGCTGGCGCGCGCCGTGCGGGCCGTGACGTCCTTCGCCGAAACGTCGACCATGCGGGCGGCGCCCGCCTCGTCGATGTGGGTGAGGCCTTGCTGCGTGCTCATCGCCGTGACACTCCCGGTCGCTGTGTGGGACGACACACCGTACCCCCGCGGGCTCCCCCTCAGCCGAGGAGGACCACGTCCAGCTCCTCGCCGGGGGCGGCCGTGTCGCGGTCCTCCGGGACGACGAGCAGGCAGTCCGCGTGGGCGAGGGCCGCGACCAGATGGGAGCCGGCGCCGCCCACGGGGGTGACGGTGGCGGACTCGGCGTCGTACGTCCCCCGGAGGTACTGGCGGCGGCCGGACGGGGAGGAGAGCGGGGCGTCGGCCTTCAGCGTGGCGCGGACGACCGGCCGGTGGAGCTCCTCCAGGCCCATCAGAGCGCGGATCGCCGGGCGGACGAAGAGCTCGAAGGAGACGTACGAGGAGACCGGGTTGCCCGGCAGGGCGAGGAGCGGGATCTGCTCGGCGCCGACCGCGCCGAAGCCCTGCGGCTTGCCCGGCTGCATGGCGAGCTTGCGGAAGTCGACCTGCCCGTCGGCGGTCAGGGCCTCCTTCACCACGTCGTAGGCGCCGACGCTGACGCCGCCCGTGGTGACGACGAGGTCGGCCCGGATGAGCTGGTCCTCGATGGTGGCGCGGAGCGACTCGGCCTCGTCGGCGACCGCGCCGACCCGGTAGGCGAGCGCGCCGGCGTCCCGGGCGGCGGCGGCGAGCGCGAAGCTGTTGGAGTCGTGGATCTGTCCGGGACCCAGCTCCTCGCCGGGCTGGACGAGTTCGCTGCCGGTGGAGAGGACCACCACGCGGGGGCGCGGGCGGACGGTGACCGTGCCCCGGCCGATCGCGGCGAGCAGGCCGAGCTGCGGCGGCCCGAGGACCGTGCCGGCGGCGAGGGCGAGCTCACCCGCGCGCACGTCGCTGCCGGCCCTGCGGACGTGGGCGCCGGGCTCCGCCGCCCGGTGCACCCGCACCTCTCCGGCGGCGCCCTCCGGGGCGCTGCTCGCGGCCCGCATGCCGGTCGCGGCGCCCTCGCCCGCGCCGCCGTCGGTCCACTCGACCGGGACGACGGCCTCCGCGCCGGGCGGCAGCGGGGCGCCGGTCATGATCCGGGCGGCCTGTCCGGGGCCGATCTCCGGCAGGCCGTCCGCGCCCGCGGCGACGTCGCCGACGACGGTGAGGACCGCGGGGTACTCCCCGGTCGCGCCCGCGACGTCGGCGACCCGGACCGCGTACCCGTCCATGGAGCTGTTGTCGAACGGCGGCAGCGCCGCCGGCACCGTCACGTCCTCGACCAGGACGCAGCCCTGGGCGTCGAGCAGCTGGAGCTCGATCGGGTCCAGGGGGCGGACGGTCGCCAGGATGTCGGCCAGGTGTTCGTCGACCGACCACAGGCGCGTCCCGGAACGGTCCGGTCCCGCGCAGGGGTCGCCCGGCCCGTGACCGTGTCCGTGGCCGCCCTCGTGGCCGGAGCCGTGGTCCTGGGACGGTGCCGTGTCGCTGCTCACGTGCTACATCTCCTCGTTGACATATCTCCGGAGCCAGTCCCGGAAGTCCGGTCCCAGATCTTCACGTTCGCACGCGAGTCTGACAATGGCACGCAGATAGTCACCGCGGTCGCCGGTGTCATAGCGGCGGCCCTTGAAGACCACGCCGTGCACCGGGCCGCCGGCCTTCTCGCCGCTCGCCAGCCTCTGGAGGGCGTCGGTCAGCTGGATCTCGCCGCCCCGGCCGGGCGCGGTCTCCCGCAGCGCGTCGAAGACGGCCGGGTCGAGCACGTAGCGGCCGATGACGGCGTAGTTGCTGGGCGCCTCGGCCGGCTCCGGCTTCTCCACCAGGCCGGTCACCCGCACCACGTCGCCGTCGACGGTCGTCTCGACCGCCGCGCAGCCGTACAGGTGGATCTGGGAGGGCTCGACCTCCATCAGCGCGATGACGCTGCCGCCCTGGCGCTCCTGGACCTCGACCATCCGGGCGAGCAGCGGGTCGCGCGGGTCGATCAGGTCGTCGCCGAGGAGGACCGCGAAGGGCTGGTCGCCGACGTGCGGGGCCGCGCAGAGCACCGCGTGGCCGAGGCCGCGGGGGGCGCCCTGGCGCACGTAGTGCATGGTGGCGAGGTCGTTGGACTCCTGGACCTTGGAGAGGCGTTCGCCGTCGCCCTTGCGGCTCAGCGCCTCCTCCAGCTCGTAGTTCCGGTCGAAGTGGTCCTCCAGCGGACGCTTGTTCCGGCCGGTGACCATGAGCACGTCGGAGAGCCCGGCGGCGACCGCCTCCTCGACGACGTACTGGATCGCCGGTTTGTCGACGACCGGGAGCATCTCCTTGGGGGTCGCCTTCGTCGCCGGCAGGAAGCGGGTGCCGAGGCCCGCGGCCGGGATGACAGCCTTGCTGATCCGGCCGAGCCGTGGGAACGACTGATTCATGCAGGCACCTTAACCGCTAGGGAATGAGAGAAAGATGTGCTTCCAATTAACTTTCTCCCTATAACAACTGTTACGAGAGTTTCCTGAGGATCCACTGTGCAGAAAGAGAATCCCGACTTGTCCGAAAAGGCCCTGTTGCGGCAGAGATTGCTCGCCGGTCGCTCCGCGCTCTCCCCCGAGACGCTCGCGCGGACCGCCGACGCGCTGGCCGGACACGGCCTCGAACTGCCCGAGCTGGCCGACGCCGCCACCGTCGCCGCGTACGTCTCCGTCGGCCGCGAACCCGGCACCCGCGCGCTGCTCGACGCCCTCCACGCGCGCGGGGTGCGGGTCCTGCTGCCGGTCCTGCTGCCCGACAACGACCTGGACTGGGCGGCGTACGAGGGGGCCGGGGCGCTCGCGAAGGCCGGCCGCGGCCTGCTCGAACCGACCGGCCCGCGGCTCGGCCCGGACGCCGTGCGCACGGCCGACGCGGTGCTGCTGCCGGGACTCGCCGTGGACGCCCGCGGCATGCGGCTCGGCCGGGGCGGCGGCTCGTACGACCGGGTCCTCGCCCGGCTCGCCCGGGCCGGGAAGGACCCCGCCCTGGTCGTGCTCCTCTACGCGGACGAGGTGGTCGCGCGGGTCCCGGAGGAACCGCACGACCACCCCGTGCACGCGGTGGTCACCCCGGAGGGGGCGACCCGTTTCGGCCGTTCCTGATCACGGCTTGAGCGTCAGCGTGTCCTTCGCCGCCGCGTCGACCGCCGCCTTGCCGTAGGCCCAGTCGTACAGCTCGCCCGTGGCCCAGGCGTCCGTCTGGTCCGTGTAGTTGTCGTGGAAGGCGTGGCCGGAGGCGCCGGTCAGGTTGATCCACCGGGACTTGTCCCAGTCGCCGACGTTGACGACCATCCGCATCGACGGCACCCAGATGACCTCGTAGCCGCCGGCGGCGTTCCAGCCGGTCGCGTCGACGGCGGCCTCGCCGCCGCCGAGGTTCCACGGGCCGCGGTTGAGCAGTTGCTGGACCACGCCGGGCCCGGCGGTGCCGAGGGTCTGGTTCTTCAGGGTCAGCTGGTGCAGCCGGCCCCAGCTCCAGGTGGAGACGTCCTTGCCGAGCTTGGCGGTCAGCTCCCAGCGGGCGTCCTTCATGGCCCGGGCGAGCAGCTGGTCGCGGGTCTCGGTGGCCGGGTCGATGCGGGTGGCGGGGGTCTTCCACCACTCGCTCTTCTCCTGCTTGAGGAGCGGGCGGACCACCTCGTACCAGCGGTCGCCGCCGTCCGGCTGGGCCGAGTCGTGGTCGCGCTCGCCGCACTCGCGGACCAGCTTGTTCTGCTCGTCGACCGGCCCGGTGGCGTCGACCGGGCGGACGTTGAGGCAGTCGCCCTCGGCGCGCACCTCCTTGGGCAGCTTGTCGCCGAAGGAGAGCTTGAGGACGTTGCGCCAGACCGCGTTGAAGTACGCGGCGGCGGCCGAGTCGGGCTCCTGGGTGTAGTCCCAGCCCTCCAGGAGCTTCTGCGCCTCGCGGACGTACGGGTCGGAGATGTCGATCTTCAACAGCAGCGGGTTGAGCAGGGTGGCGATCTCGCTGCGGTTGTCGGTCTGCATGGTCCGCATGTCGTCCGGCGAGATCTTGCCGCCGTCCTTGGTCTTCGACTCGATGAGGTCGTTGATCCGCTGGCTGCGGGAGCCGTAGCCCCAGTCCTTGGTGAGCAGGTCGGGGTACTGCTCCGGGGAGATCACGGCCTGGTTGGCGGTGACGATGTAGCCGCGGTCCGGGTTGTACTCGTACGGCAGCTGCTCGAAGGGGATGTACCCCTTCCAGCGGTAGCGGGAGTCCCAGCCGGGGGCGGGCAGGGTGCCCTCACCGGTGGCGCGGCGCGGGATCTTGCCCGGGGACTGGTAGCCGATGTTGCCCTTGGTGTCGGCGTAGACGAGGTTCTGCGAGGGCACCTCGAAGTTCCTCGCGGCGGCCCGGAACTGCTTGAAGTCCTTGGCGCGGTTGATCGCGAAGATCGCGTCCATGGACTTGCCGGGCTGGAGGGCGGTCCACTGGAGGGAGACGCCGTAGCCGGTGGAGCGGTCGGGGGCGGAGTTGCCGACGGGGGCCTTCTGGCCGACCTTCTCCAGTTCGGAGGAGCGGTCGGAGACCAGCGGGCCGTGCTCGGTGGAGCGGACGGTGATGGGCCGGTCGCGGCCGCCGGCGACCTTGATGATCTCCTCGCGGGTGTCGAACGGCTTGACCTTGCCGTCGACGAGGTAGCCCTCGGGGCTGACCTTCTCCAGGTAGAGGTCGGTGACGTCGGCGCCGAGGTTGGTGAGGCCCCAGGCGATGGTGTCGTTGTGGCCGATGATCACGCCGGGCATGCCGGAGAAGGTGTACCCGGCGACGTCGTAGCGGCAGGTCGCCGAGACCGAGCGGCAGTGCAGACCCATCTGGTACCAGAGGGACGGCAGCATCGGCGCGAGGTGCGGGTCGTTGGCGAGCAGCGGCTTGCCGGAGGTGGTGAGGTCCCCGGAGACGACCCAGGAGTTGGAGCCGATGCCGTTGCCGTTGGGGCCGAGCAGGGCCGGGACGGAGTCGAGGACCTCGGAGAGGCCGGAGAGCGCGGCGAGCTGGGCGCTCGCGCCGCCCGCGCCCGTCCCCGTGCCGTCGGCGTCCTCCTCCTTGCCGGCCTTCGGGTCGAACTTCTTCGTCACCGGGTCGATCGCGCCGCGGTCGAGGATCGGCTGGTGGAGCGCGTACGGGTACTCCGGGTAGAGCTGCTTGATCTGGGCCGGGGTGAGCCGGCTGGTGAGCAGCGAGCGGTCGATCTCGTCCTGCATGTTGCCGCGCAGGTCCCAGGCCATGGCCTTGAGCCAGGCCACCGAGTCGACCGGCGTCCACGGCTCGATCGCGTAGTCGTTGGTGAGGGCCAGGGCCGCGTACTCGACGGAGACGTCCTTCGGCTGCCGGTCCTTCAGGTAGGCGTTGACGCCCTCCGCGTACGCCTGGAGGTACTTCTTCGTCTCCGGCGTCAGGACCTTGTCGTACTCCTGCTGCGCGACCTGGCGCCAGCCGAGGGTGCGCAGGAAGGCGTCGGTGTCGACCTGGCCCTCGCCGAACATCTCGGAGAGGCGGCCGGCGGTGAGGTGCCGGCGGACGTCCATCTCGTAGAAGCGGTCCTGCGCCTGGACGTAGCCCTGCGCGCGGAAGAGGTCGGTCTCGTTGTCCGCGTAGATCTGCGGGATGCCGTTGGCGTCCCGTTTCACCTCGACGTCGCCGGAGAGGGAGTCGATCCGGACCTCGCCGGTGGTCTGCGGGAACGAGGCCCGGACGGTGCCGACCCCCCACCAGCCGCCGAAGGCGACGGCCCCGACCAGCGCGAGGACCAGGAGCAGGACGATCAGGCGGGCGCGCCTGCCTTTCTTCTTGGCGGGGGGCGCGGTCGTGTTGGAGGGCATCGCTGTCCTTCGAGGGGCAGGGTGGTCCTGGAGTACGGGAGCAACCTTAGGCGCAGCGCCTGAGCGCCCTGGACTCGGTGTCAGGGAGGAACCGCACTGATGACCGCATCGAGGACGGCGGACCGCAAAGAAGGCGTCAAGAAAGCGTTAAAGATTAGGTAAGGTAACGAAGTACCGGCCGCTGGAGGAACGATCCGGCGCGTACCAGGGGAAGGAACGGCGCACTGACTGTCCACCAGCTCAACGAACTCCTGCTGATCAGCTCGCTGGTACTGCTGATCGCGGTCGCCGCCGTGCGCATCTCGTCCCGGAGCGGGCTCCCCAGCCTTCTGCTGTACCTCGGCATCGGCGTCGCCATCGGGCAGGACGGCATCGGCAACGTCGCCTTCGACAACGCCGAGCTCACCCAGGTCATCGGCTACGCGGCCCTCGTCGTCATCCTCGCCGAGGGCGGTCTCGGCACGAAGTGGAAGGAGATCAAGCCGGCGCTGCCGGCCGCGGTCGTCCTCTCCACCCTCGGCGTCGCCGTCTCCGTCGGCATCACCGCCGCCGGCGCCCACTACCTCGTCGGCCTGGAATGGCGGCAGGCGCTGATCATCGGCGCCGTCGTCTCCTCCACCGACGCCGCGGCCGTCTTCTCCGTGCTGCGCAAGGTGCCGCTGCCGTCCCGGGTCACCGGTGTGCTGGAGGCCGAGTCCGGCTTCAACGACGCCCCCGTCGTCATCCTCGTCGTCGCCTTCTCCTCCGCGGGCCCCGTCGACGACTGGTACGTCCTCGTCGGCAAGATCGCCCTGGAGCTCGCCATCGGCGCCGCCGTCGGCCTCGCGGTCGGCTTCGTCGGCTCGTACGGACTCAAGCACGTCGCCCTGCCCGCCTCCGGCCTCTACCCGATCGCCGTCATGGCCATCGCCGTCACCGCCTACGCGGCCGGCGCGATCGCCCACGGCTCCGGCTTCCTCGCCGTCTACCTGGCCTCGATGGTCCTCGGCAACGCCAAGCTGCCGCACGCCCCCGCCAACCGCGGCTTCGCCGAGGGACTCGGCTGGATCGCCCAGATCGGCATGTTCGTCCTGCTCGGCCTGCTCGTCACCCCGCACGAGCTCGTCAACGACTTCTGGCCGGCGGTCGTCATCGGCCTCGTCCTCACCATGGTCGCCCGCCCCATGGAGGTCCTGGTCAGCCTGCTGCCCTTCCGCATCCCCTGGCAGGAGCAGGCCCTCATGTCCTGGGCCGGCCTGCGCGGAGCCGTCCCCATCATCCTCGCCACCATCCCGATGGTGGGGCAGATCGACGGCAGCGAGCGGATCTTCAACATCGTCTTCGTGCTGGTCGTCGTCTACACCCTCGTCCAGGGCCCGACCCTGCCCTACCTGGCGAAGGCGCTGAAGCTCGGCGACTCCGCCGGCGCCGCCGACCTCGGCGTCGAGTCCGCGCCGCTGGAGCGGCTCCGCGGCCACCTGCTCTCCGTCGCCATCCCGCCCGGCTCCAGGATGCACGGCGTCGAGGTCGCCGAGCTGCGCCTCCCGGCCGGCGCCGCCGTCACCCTCGTCGTACGGGACGACGCCAGCTTCGTACCGGGGCCGGCGACCGTGCTGCGCAAGGGCGACGAGCTCCTCGTCGTCGCCACCGATCCGGTACGCGACGCCACCGAGCGCCGGCTGCGCGCGGTCGGCCAGGGCGGCAAGCTCGCCGGCTGGCTCGGCACCGGGGACGGCCGCAAGGCGGTCACGACGACCGCGACCCGGTTCCACCGCCCGGCGTCCGTCACCGGCAAGGCGGAGGACATAGGAAAGTCGGGAACGGGAACGCCGGGAGCGTCGGGAACACCGGGAACATCGGGAGCGTCGGGAACACCGGGGAAGCCCCGGAAGACCGACGGGACGGGGAAGAGCGGGAAGCCGGGGAAGACGGGGAGCCAGGAGCCGACGGATCCTTAATCGGCGGCATTATTTCGAGGTCGGAAGCGTTCCTCCCTGTGGAATCACAGGCAGGAGAGCACTCCTCCCTGTACCATGAAGGCACACTTGATCGAACCAACTCTGCCTGACGCAGAGCTGGCGCGACCGTATGGCGGCCGCGGCGCCCCCTCCCGCAGTGGGGCCCTCCCGGTATCTACCGCAGTTCCGCGCAAGAGGACAGCTCTCGGCGAGACCGGCACCACCGTGCCCGCGCGCTACCAGGCGGCAGAAAGGCCAGGACCGTGGCGTCCACGGTCGTCTCCGAGAAGCGGCCCGGCTACGGGCAGCTGCTGCGCACCCCCGGTGCGCTGTCGTTCCTGATCCCCGGGTTCGCCGCCCGGCAGCCCTTCGCGATGCTGACCATCGGCATCGTCCTGCTCGTCCAGCACACCACCGGTTCCTACGGCAGCGCCGGCGCCGTCGCCGCCGTCACCGGTGTCTCCATGGCGCTCTTCGCCCCGCAGAGCGGCAAGCTCGCCGACCGGTTCGGCCAGCGGGCCGTCCTCCTCCCGGGCGTCCTCGTCCACTCCGCGTCCGTCTCGCTGCTCGTCGTGCTCGCACTGGCCGGCGCCCCGATGTGGGCGCTCTTCCTCGCCGCCGTGCCCGCCGGCGCCTCCGTCCCGCAGGTCGGCCCCATGGTCCGGGCCCGCTGGGCGGCCAAGCTGGACGGCACCCCGCTGATGCCGACCGCCGCGGCCTTCGAGTCCGTCACCGACGAGTTCACCTTCGTCGTCGGCCCGGTCCTCGCCACCGCCCTGTGCACCGGCGTCCACCCGGCCGCCGGACTCGTCACCGAAGCCGCCCTCACCCTCTTCGGCGGCCTCTTCTTCGCCGCCCAGCGCGCCACCCAGCCGCCGCACGGCCTGCTCGCCGCCGCCGGCCGCGACGGCTCCGAGCCGCACCGCTCGGCGCTCTCCGTCCCCGGCGTCCGCGTCCTGATCGTCGCCTTCCTCGGCATCGGCGCCGTCTTCGGCGGCATGCAGGTCTCGCTCACCGCCTTCAGCGAGGAGATCGGCAACCCCGGCGCCAACGGCCTGCTGTACGGGGTCTTCGCCGCCGGCAACATGCTCGCCGGCATCGCCATGGGCGCCGTCGCCTGGAAGATCGGCCCCCGCCGCCGCCTGATCCTGGGCTACGCGGGCCTCACCGTCGCCGCGTCCCTGCTGTGGACCACGCACTCGGTGCCGCTGCTCGGCGCCCTCGGCCTCGTCGTCGGCCTGTGCATCGCCCCGGCCCTGATCACCGGCTACACCATCGTCGAGACCCTGATCCCGGCCTCCGCCCGGACCGAGGCCTTCACCTGGCTCACCGGCGCCGTCGCCCTCGGCCAGGCCCTGGCCGTCACGGTCGCCGGCCGCCTCGCCGACGCCCACGGCTCCGGTGCCGGATTCCTCGTCCCCGCCGCGGGCACCGCGCTCGCCTTCGTCACGCTGATCGGCCTGCGCTCGCGGCTCGCGCCGCGCGAGACGAGCCGGGTCGCGGCACGTGGTATCGGTCACCGCGTGCCGGTGGCGGTGGACTGAACCGACGGAATACGTCACTATGGATCGTCGTTAGCACTCGATGAGTGTGAGTGCCAGGAGGAAGACTAGTGCCGACCTACCAGTACCAGTGCACCGAGTGCGGCGAGGGCCTTGAGGCGGTCCAGAAGTTCACGGACGACGCGCTGACCGAGTGCCCCGCCTGCCACGGCCGCCTCAAGAAGGTGTTCTCGGCCGTCGGCATCGTCTTCAAGGGCTCCGGCTTCTACCGGAACGACAGCCGCGGCTCCTCGTCCAGCAGCTCCCCGGCCACGAAGAGCTCGACGTCCTCGACGACGTCCACCTCGTCGTCCGCCTCGGACGCGAAGCCGGCCTCGTCGACGAGCACGTCGTCCGCGTCGTCCACGTCCGGCTCGTCGTCCTCGACGCCGGCCGCCTGAGGCCACCCCGCACGCAGCACCGCCGAGGCCCCGGCCCCCTACGAGGGGGCCGGGGCCTCGGCATGTGCCGGACGGCTGCGCATGTGCCGGACGGCTGCGTAGGGTGACCGGCATGGTGACCACCGCAGCCGGCGAAGCAGCCCACGACCCCGCCCCCGAGACGGCCCGCGCGAACTCCCGCGAGACCGCCCGCAGCGCGGCCCAGGACACGGCCGACGACACGGCCCGCGCCACGGCCCGTGACGCGTACGCCGAGATCGGCGTGATCGGGGGATCCGGCTTCTACTCCTTCCTCGACGACGTCCGCGAGGTCACCGTCACCACCCCCTACGGCGACCCCAGCGACTCCCTCTTCCTCGGCGAGGTCGCCGGCCGCCGGGTCGCCTTCCTCCCCCGCCACGGTCGCGACCACCGCATCCCCCCGCACCGGATCGACTACCGCGCCAACCTCTGGGCCCTCCGCTCCGTCGGCGTCCGCCAGGTCCTCGGTCCCTGCGCCGTCGGCGGACTGCGCCCCGAGTACGGCCCCGGCACCCTCCTCGTCCCCGACCAGCTGATCGACCGGACGAAGAACCGCGCCCAGACCTACTTCGACGGCGAGCCCCGCCCCGACGGCGCCGTCCCCCGCGTCGTCCACGTCTCCTTCGCCGACCCCTACTGCCCCGACGGACGGCTCGCCGCGCTCAAGGCCGCCCGTGGCCGGGACTGGCAGGCCGTGGACGGCGGCACCCTCGTCGTCGTCGAGGGCCCCCGCTTCTCCACCCGCGCCGAGTCCCGCTGGCACGCCGCCAACGGCTGGTCCGTCGTCGGCATGACCGGCCACCCCGAAGCCGTCCTCGCCCGCGAACTCGGCCTCTGCTACACCTCCCTCACCCTCGTCACCGACCTCGACGCCGGCACCGAGACCGGCGAGGGCGTCTCCCACACCGAGGTCCTGCGCGTCTTCGGCGCCAACATCGGCCGGCTCCGCGAGGTCCTCTTCGACACCATCGCCGCCCTCCCGGCCACGGCGGACCGCGACTGCCTCTGCACTCATGCCCACGATGGCTGGGACCTCGGCATCGAACTGCCGTAGAAGCCGGTAAACCCCCCGCAGGTGTGGGCGAGTCGTCCACAGGCGGGGGGTTCTCCACAGGCCCGAGCGGGATCGCGGGGCGGGCGTCACCGTGGCCGCATGAACACGACCCAGGCATCCACGACCCGCACGTCCACGACCCACCCGATCACGGCCCGCACGTCCACCACCCACGCGCACACGGCCGTCGGTTCCGCCCCCGGCCCCGTGCCCGGGCCCTGCGAGGTACCGGACTTCCCGCCGCTGCGCGTACGCGGCGGAAGGCTCCGGCCCCGGCTGCGCCGCGCGCCCGGCGCGCTCCTCCTCCTCGCGGCCGCGGCGCTCTCACTGGCCACCGCCGCCACCGCCCCGCCCGGGCCACCGGGCCGGCACGACCCCGGGGCCCGCCCCCTCGCCGCCCCCGCGGCCCGCTCCCCCGCTCCCGTCCGGCTCGTGTCCGCACCGGTGCGGATCGCCGACGCGGAGGCCGTACGACTCCTGCGCGCCGGCGACCGGGTGGACGTGATCGCCGCACCGGTCGTCGACTCCCCGCTGGGGAACGGCGCCGACGCGGTGCGGGTGGTGGCGCGGGCCGCCCGGGTGGCCGAAGTCCCACGCCCGGGCGAGACTCGTTCGGACGGAGGGGCGTTGATCGTCCTGTCCGTGCCCCGGGCGACCGCGACAGCGCTGGCGGGAGCCGGTGTCACCTCCCAACTGGCGGTGACACTGTGCTGATTCGCACTGACTCGCTGTCAAGTCACCGTCCCGTGTGTACGGATTGGACTGCCTTGCGCCCTGCACGGCCTAATGGCTGCGCAGACAGCAGCACACCCGTAGAAAGGCACCTCGGTGGCCGAGAAGAAGGAAAGCGTGATGGCGGGCTTCAAGGCCTTCCTGATGCGCGGAAACGTGATCGACCTCGCGGTGGCGGTCGTCATCGGTGCCGCGTTCACCAACATCGTGAACTCGGTGGTCAGGGGAGTCATCAACCCGCTGGTGGGCGCCTTCGGCACCAAGGACCTGGAGAGCTACCGGTCCTGCCTCAAGGGCCCCTGCGTGGTGGACGAGTCCGGCAACGTGGTCTCCGGCATCCCGATCATGTGGGGAACGGTCCTCAGCGCGATCCTCGCCTTCATCATCACCGCGGCCGTCGTCTACTTCCTGATGGTCCTGCCGATGGCCAAGGTCCTCGCCAAGCGCGCCGCGCACGACAAGGCGAAGGAGGGCGTGGACGAGGTCCTGGAGGTCAGCGAGCTGGAGGTGCTCAAGGAGATCCGCGACCACCTGGTCGCGCAGCGCGGACCCGGCAGCGAGAAGGGGACGCACCCCACCTCCTGACCGGAGGGACGCTCCGGTGTCAGAGGTGGTGCGGCGGCTTCTCGTCGAGGAAGCGCGCGAGGTCGGCGGCACCGCCGCCGGCCGGAGGCCGCTCGCCCCACCCACGGTCCGTGTCGTCCGCGGACTGCACATCGAGCGGATCGTCGAAGACGATCACCGGCTTCGGGGCTTTCTGGGAATTCGGCCGAATGCCGTTCGGCTTCGCGTCTCGCGGTCCGTGGGCGGGGGCGGTGCTCATGTCTTCAGAGTACGCCCGCTCCCCGGCCCCGGACCCGGCCGACCGACGACCCCCCGATCAGCGGTCCCCCCGTCACCGGTCCTTCGGATCCAGCGCCCACAGGCCGAGGACCACCAGGAACGACAGGACGAGGAAGCCCGCCCCCCACCACGCGGTGCCGGTGTCGCCGGACATCCACTCGTCCACCACGATGGTCAGCCCCCAGAGCTGGCCGATCACCACCGTGAGCGCCAGCGCCAGCCGCGCCGACAGCTTCGAGGAGCGCTCCGGCTCCTGCTCCGTGCCCGCCCCCGGGCCCGGCCCCGTGTGCCGGATCCGGGGGTCGCCGTAACCGCTCGTGGGCCGGATCTGCGGATACCGCTCGTGCACCGGCCGGTTCAGCCGGGGCTGCGCACTGCCCGGGGTGTAGTCGGGGCGCTCCGGGAGCGGGTTCTCGGTCGTCATGCGCGCTCGCTCCTCTCGGTACCGGGCGGGGTGGCGGAGGCGTCGGCCAGGAGGGCGGCGCAGGCCGGGCTGCCGGCGCCGCGCTGACGGCAGTAGCCCTCCTGGAGGCTCTCGCCGGAACGGGCGGTGCCGATGGCCCAGACGCTGCCGTCGACCTGCTCGACCAGGATCACCTTCGGGAGGCCGCGCGGCGGCGGGCCGGCCGTGACCTCTCCCGTACGGGCGTCGAAGACTCCCTCGTGGCAGGGGCAGTACAGCTCGCCCTCGGTGCCCCGGTCCTTGCGCCACAGGACCGCGCAGGCGAGGTGGGTGCAGACGGCGGAGTAGCCGGCGAGGGTGCCGTCCTCCATCCGGACGGCGATCGCCCGGTCCTCGTCCCCCGGGTAGCGGAAGGCGAGGGACTCGCCGGGCGGGATCACGTCGGCGACCTTCTTCACCTCGGGGGTGCCGTCGGCGTCGCCGTGCCGGTGCAGGATGCCGGAGGCGACGGCGACGCCGCCGACCGCGAGGCCGCCGGAGACGGTGGCGACGATCCGCAGGTAGTCGCGGCGGGTGGTGAGGGAGTCGGCGGCGATCCGGTCGCGGAGCGCCTCCTGCGCCGCGTCGGCACCGGCGTCGGGCGCGGGCGGCTGCGGATCCGTGACGCTCATCGCACGCCCTCCCGTCGCCCGCCGCCACCCTTGTCCGAGTTCGCTTCGCTCACGTCCACTCCGTTGATCTCCACGACGGGCAGACCGCCCGGGACGGGCCACTGGACCTTGTCGGCGGGGACGACCATCGCCACGCCGGTGGTGACGGTGGTGCTGCCGAAGGTGAAGGAGTCGGCGACCTGGACGCCGGGGCGCTCGGCGCGCAGCTCGTCGAGGGTGCCGTAGAAGAGGGCGCCGGTGGGGCAGACGGTCGCGCACATGGGGGCGAGGCCGTAGGCGGTGCGGTCGTAGCAGAGGTTGCACTTCATCTGGAGCTTCGCCTGGAGGTCGATCTTCGGGACGCCGAAGGGGCAGGCGTTGACGCAGTTGGCGCAGCCGATGCAGCGGGTGGTGTCGGCCTGCTGCACGACGCCGTCGGCGGTCACGAGGATCGCGTCGGCGGGGCAGACCTCGGCGCAGGGCGCGACGGGGTCCTCGCAGTGCATGCAGACGGTGGGAAGGGAGGCGACGGAGTGACCTTCGTCGGGGTAGTCGAGGTGGATCATCGACTTGCCGCGGTGCGAGTCGCATTCGCGGCAGGCGGAGACACAGGCCTGGCAGCCGATGCAGCGGCCCGGGTCGATGAAGATCGTGCGGCCCATCATGTGCGGTCAGCTCCTCTCCGCGGTGCCACGGCCCTGCGGGGACGTGGGAGGCAGGGGGTCGGTGCGGGAGACCTGGGTCTCGGGGTAGGCGAGCTGCCCGGGGGCGGTCGGCGGCGCGGGGACCTCGTCGACGCGTTCGGCGGCCTCGATGCGGGCGGCGCAGACCTTGTACTCGGGGATCTTCGAGCGGGGATCGAGGGCGTCGATGGTGAGGGCGTTCGCGGCGGTGGGGACCGGCCAGTGGTAGGGGACGAAGACGGTGTCGGGGCGGATGGCCTCGGTGACCAGGGCGGGGAAGACCTCGCTGCCGCGGCGGGTGACGACCCGGACGGGGTCGCCGTTGCGGAAGCCGTGCGAGGGGTGGACCTCGACCCAGGGGCGGGGCGTCTGCTCGACGAGGGCGCCGAGCCGGCGGGTCTGGTTGCCGGAGAGGAAGTGGGCGACGGTGCGGCCGGTGGTGAGCGAGAGGGGGTACTCCTCGCTGTACGGGTCCATCGGCGGGTGCCACTCGACGACCTGCAGGTGGATCGTGCCGTCGGGGTGGTAGCTGCGGCCGTCCTCGAAGAGGCGGGGGGTGCCGGGGTGCTCGGTGGTCGGGCAGGGCCAGGCGATGCCGCCGGTCTCCTCCAGCCGCTCGTAGGTGATGCCGTAGTAGTCGTTGACGGTGCCGGCGGAGGCGATCCGCAGCTCCTCGAAGACGGAGCGGGAGTCCGGGAAGGCGAACTTGTCGCCGGCGCCGAGCCGCTTGGCGAGCTCGCACATGACCCAGGTGTCGGTGCGGACCCCGGCCGGGGGCTCCTGGGCCTTGTTGTGCTTGACGACGCGGGCCTCGGCGTTGGCCATGACGCCCTCGTCCTCGGCCCAGACGGTGACGGGGAAGACGACGTGGGCGTTGGCGGCGGTCTCGGAGAGGAAGAAGTCGAACTGGGCGTGGAACTGGAGGGTGTCGTACCCCTCCTTGACCGTGGCGTAGTTCGGGAGGGAGACGAAGGGGTTGTTGCAGATGCCGATGAGGCCGCGGATCTCGGCGCGCTGCATCTGCCAGACCATCTCCATCATGGAGGTGCCGGCGGCGGGGAGCTCGGACTCCTCGATGCCCCAGATCTCGCAGATCTGACGGCGGTGCTCGGGGTTGGAGATGGAGCGGCCGCCGGGGAGGAGGTCGGACTTCTGTCCGTGCTCGCGGCCCCCCTGGCCGTTGCCCTGGCCGGTGATGGTGCCGTAGCCGGCGCCGGGCTTGCCGATGTTCCCGGTGGCGACGCAGAGGTTGATGATGGTGAGGCAGTTCTCGACGCCCTGCGAGTGGTGCTCGACACCGCGGGCGTGCCAGGCCATGGCCTTGCCCGCGCCGGCGAACATCCGGGCGACCTGGACGATCTGCTCCTCGGGGACGCCGCAGATCTGCGCGGAGCGGGACGGCGGGTACTCGGCGACGGTGGCCTTGACCTCGGCCCAGCCGGTGGTGTGGGCGGCGAGGTACACCTCGTCGGTCAGCCCCTCGGCGACGATCACGTTCAGCACCGCGTTGAAGAAGGCCGAGTCGGTGCCGGGCTTCAGCGCGACGTGGACGTCGGCGGTGCGGGCGATGGCGGTCTGCCGGGGGTCGACCACGATGAGGGAGGCGCCGCGGTCGCGGGCCCCCCACAGGTACTGGGTCATCACCGGGAAGCACTCGCCGACGTTGGAGCCGGCGATGAGGAGGCAGTCGGTGAGGAGGATGTCGGAGAAGGGGTTCCCGGCCCGGTCGATGCCGAAGGCGAGCTTGTTGGCGCCGGCGGCGGAGACCATGCAGAGGCGCCCGTTGTAGTCGACGTGCTTGGTCTTCAGCGCGACCCGCGCGAACTTCCCGACGAGGTAGGTCTTCTCCGAGTAGAGGCTCGCTCCGCCGAGCAGCCCGAAGGCGTCGTTCCCGTACTCGCCCTGGATGCGGCGGATCTCGGCGACGGTGTGGTCGAGCGCCTCCTCCCAGCTGACCTCGCGGAACTCCTCGTCGCGGTTGCGGCGCATGAGCGGGGAGGTGAGCCGGTCGGGGTGGTTGACCTGCTGGTAGGCGTTGATGCCCTTGGGGCAGAGCCGCATCCGGTTGATGTCGTGGTTCCGGGGCTCCACCCCGAAGACCTTGCCCGCGCGGTCGACCCGCAGGTACATCCCGCACTGCACCCCGCAGAAGCAGCAGTGCGTCGGGACGAGCGTCTCCTCGTTCTGGTCGGCGTGCCACCGGTCGGCGGGGATCCCTCCGGCGTCGCGGAAGTTCCGCGTCCCGGGCGGGGCGACGGAGGGATCGAGCGGCACTGCCCGGGTGGGGTCGGTCGCGGTCACTTACTTGAAGCCTTTCTTGACGTGGGTGAGGTAGGCGTTGCCGCGCAGGACGCGCTTGCAGCGGGGGCAGTACTCGGCCCATTCGTCGAAGTCGAGCTTCAGGTCCTTCATGGTGCCGCGCAGGTTCTCGACGTAGTCGGGGGTGTCGATGGGCTCGTGGCAGCGGCGGCAGGTCTGGAGCTCCTCGTCCTTGCGGCGGGAGGTGTACTTGAAGAGCTGCATGCCGACGGCGGCGGGGCGCTGGACGATGTGGAAGAACTTCCCGAAGGGGATGTAGATCAGGGTGAAGACGACCGAGACCATGTGGAGGATCGCCAGGAACTCGTAGCCGCCGCCGTGCAGGAAGATCGAGGAGAAGGTGAGCAGCAGGCCGGTGACCGAGATGACGACGAGGGCGATCAGCGGGATCAGGTCGTAGGCGAAGCGCTGTCCGGTGATGGCGCCCCGGTCCTTCATGCGCCGCCACAGGAAGTAGGAGGCGCCGGCGATGACGAGGACGGCGGCGATGTCCAGGCCGTGGAACATGAGCCAGCCGAGGATGTTGAGCGAGTCGAAGCCGAGGACCTTGAAGCCCCAGATCCGCATCTCGTAGCCGGGGCCGTCGCCGGTGCCGGAGGTGAAGGTGAACCAGCCCCAGGTGAGGGGGAAGGTGATGAGCGCGGCGAGGATGCAGCCCCAGAAGAGGAGCTGGTGGGCGGCCCAGCGGGCGTGCGAGCGGGCGCCGAGGAACTTCTGGAAGCCGAGGTAGGTGGCGATCATCTTCGGCAGGGCGGTGGGCGCCTTGCGGAAGTTGGCGGCGGAGAAGAAGGAGCGCCAGCCCTGGCGGAAGAGGCGCCGGGCGCCGGGGGCGGAGATCCAGACCGTGTAGCGGTAGGCGACGCCGAAGGCGAGGAAGACGGTGGCGACGGCGTAGGGCAGCAGGGCCGAGTCGAAGTCGCGGAGCAGCCGGCTGCCGAGGACGATCGCGAGGATCAGCAGGGCGGAGACGGCGGTGCCGGCGAGGACGGCGCGGCGGCGGACGGCGGCGGGGGTCTGGGGCGCGCGGCCGTCCGGGACCGGAGCGGTCGCCTCCGGCTCGGGAGTGGTGGGCTCGGCGGTCTGCGGTGGCTCGGTCACGGGGCCACGGTAGGACGTATGTACCCTTTGGGCCCGCTATGCCCGGCGTAAGGGTGAACGTGTCGCGGGGCTCCGAGGGGGTCAGACGGCGTTCAGGCCGTGCCCCTGGAAGACCTCGCGGACGGCCGTGACCTCCTCGGGGGTGGGCGAGGGGGTGTCGTGGAGGGTGAAGGGCATGTCGAGGGCCTGCCACTTGGCCTCGCCCAGCTTGTGGAAGGGGAGGACGTCGACGCGGGAGACGTTGCCGAGGCCGCCGGCGAAGGCGGCGACGCCCTCGACGTTGGCGGGGTCGTCCGTGAGCCCGGGGACGAGGACGAAGCGGACGTGCACGTCCTGGCCGAGGTCCGCGAGGCGGCGGGCGAAGTCCAGGGTGGGCTTCAGCGGCCGGCCGGTGACCTTCCGGTACGTCTCCGGGTCCCAGGACTTGATGTCGAGGAGGACGAGGTCGGCGTCGCGCAGCAGGGCGTCGGTGGCGCGGACGCCGAGGAAGCCGGAGGTGTCGAGGGCGGTGTGCAGGCCCAGCTCGTGCTTCATGCGGTGCAGCAGCTCCCCGGTGAAGACGGGCTGGAGGAGCGGTTCGCCGCCGGAGAGGGTCGCGCCGCCGCCGGAGGCGGAGATGAAGCGGACGTACTTGGACGCCTCGGCGATCACGTCGTCGGCGGAGGTCCGCTTGCCGTTGCGCATCTTCCACGTGTCGGGGTTGTGGCAGTAGAGGCAGGTCAGCGGGCAGCCGGAGAGGAAGGTGACGAAGCGGGTGCCGGGCCCGTCGACACCGGTGGAGAGGTCCCAGGAGTGCACCGAACCCTCGGAAGGGCGGTGGGTGGCGGCGGCGGCCGGCGTGGCGGCCCGGACCGGGGTGACGGGACGGGCCGGGGCGGCGGGGCGGGCCGGGATGCCCGGGCCGAGGAGTGTGGCCATGGCGAGACCTCCTGAGGGAGGAAGGGGTGGGTGGGGGCGGGAGGGGTGGGGCGGGGAGGGGGAGGGGGGAGGGGCCCCCTCCCCCCCTCCTTTTCTTGTTTCTTGTTTCTTGTTCCGTCGCGGGTCCCGCGAAGGGCGCTCCGTCTACAGCGCCCCGTGGAACGTCCGGTTGAGGACGTCGAGCTGCTGTTCGCGGGTGAGGCGGACGAAGTTCACGGCGTAGCCGGAGACGCGGATAGTGAGCTGCGGGTACTCCTCCGGGTGCTCCATGGCGTCCATGAGCACGTCGCGGTTGAGGACGTTGACGTTCATGTGGAAGCCGTCGCTCGCCATGTAGCCGTCGAGCACGCCGGCGAGGTTCCTGATGCGCTCCTCGGGGGTGCGGCCCAGGCCGTCGGGGGTGACGGTGTTGGTGAGCGAGATGCCGTCCTCGGCGTCCTCGTACGGCAGCTTGGCGACCGACAGGGCGGAGGCGACGTAGCCGTGGGTGTCGCGGCCGTTCATCGGGTTGGCGCCCGGGGAGAACGGCTCGCCGGCGCGGCGGCCGTCGGGGGTGTTGCCGGTCTTCTTGCCGTAGACGACGTTCGAGGTGATCGTCAGGACGGACTGGGTGTGCTCGGCGTTCCGGTAGGTGGGGTGCTTGCGCACCTTCCTCATGAACTCCTCGACCAGCCGGACGGCGATCTCGTCGACCCGCTCGTCGTTGTTGCCGTAGGCCGGGTAGTCGCCGTCGATCAGGTAGTCGGTGGCGAGGCCGGTCTCGTCGCGTACGGGGCGGACCGTGGCGTACTTGACGGCGGCGAGGGAGTCGGCGGCGACGGAGAGGCCGGCGATGCCGCAGGCCATGGTGCGGCGCACGTCGCGGTCGTGGAGCGCCATCTCGATCCGCTCGTACGCGTACTTGTCGTGCATGTAGTGGATGACGTTGAGCGCGTGGACGTAGACGTTCGCGAGCCACTCCATCTGCTCGTCGAACTTGGCCATCACCTCGTCGTAGTCGAGGACCTCGGAGGTCAGCGCGCCGGTGGCGGGGCCGACCTGGGCTCCGGACTTCTCGTCGCGGCCGCCGTTGATCGCGTACAGGAGGGTCTTGGCGAGGTTCACGCGGGCGCCGAAGAACTGCATCTGCTTGCCGACGGGCATCGCCGAGACGCAGCAGGCGATGGCGGTGTCGTCGCCGAAGCGGGGGCGCATCAGCTCGTCGGACTCGTACTGCACGGACGAGGTGTCGATGGAGACCTTGGCGCAGAACTCCTTGAAGCCCTGCGGCAGCCGCGGCGACCAGAAGACGGTCATGTTCGGCTCGGGGGCGGGGCCGAGGTTGTAGAGGGTCTGGAGGTAGCGGAAGGAGGTCCTGGTGACGAGCGGGCGGCCGTCCTCGCCCATGCCGGCGATGGACTCGGTGACCCAGGTCGGGTCGCCGGAGAACAGCTCGTCGTACTCGGGGGTGCGCAGGAAGCGGACGATGCGGAGCTTGATGATGAAGTCGTCGACGAGCTCCTGGGCCTGTTCCTCGGTGAGGAGGCCGGCCTCGATGTCGCGCTGGAGGTAGACGTCGACGAAGGTGGAGGTGCGGCCCAGCGACATGGCGGCGCCGTTCTGCTCCTTCACGGCGGCCAGGTAGGCGAAGTACAGCCACTGGATCGCCTCGTGGCCGGTGGTGGCGGGGCCGGAGACGTCGTGGCCGTACGAGGCGGCCATGGCCTTCAGCTCGCCGAGGGCGCGCATCTGCTCGGAGAGCTCCTCGCGGAGCCGGATGGTCTCCTCCAGGGAGCGGTTCCCGGCCGGGAGGGTGTCGAGCTCGGCCTTCTCCTCCTTCTTGACCGCGATGAGCCGGTCGACGCCGTAGAGGGCGACGCGGCGGTAGTCGCCGATGATGCGGCCGCGGCCGTAGGCGTCGGGGAGGCCGGTGACGATGCCGGCCTTGCGGGCGGCGCGGATCTCCGGGGTGTAGGCGTCGAAGACGCCGGCGTTGTGGGTCTTGCGGTACTCCGTGAAGACCTGCTCCAGCTCCTCGGAGACCGGGTAGCCGTAGGTCTCCAGGGCGCCGGCGACCATCCGCCAGCCGCCGTAGGGCATGATCGCCCGCTTCAGCGGGGCGTCGGTCTGGAGGCCGACGACGAGCTCCTTGTCGCGGTCGATGTAGCCGGGGGCGTGGGCGGTGATGGTGGAGGGGGTGTCGTACGAGACGTCGTAGACGCCCTTGGCGCGCTCCTCCGGGAACTTGTCCGTGATCGCCTTCCACACGGCGGTGGTCCGCTCGGTGGGTCCGGCGAGGAAGGTGTCGCCGCCCTCGTACGGGGTGTAGTTCTGCTGGATGAAGTCGCGGACGTCGATGGCGTCGCGCCAGAGTCCGCCCTTGAAGCCCTTCCAGGCCCGCTCGGTCGCCGTGGTCTCCGCAGGGGTCGCAGTCACTTCCCGCACCGCCTTCTTCGCATCATTCGGTCGCGTCGTTGCTTGCTTTCATTCCACTCCTTTTGATCGATCATTTCGGTCGGCGTTGGTCACCAGTGGCGGGTCCTAGGTCCCCTGCCGCCCGGGTCCTTTTCCGGGCACGCGGAAAGGTCCCGCCGTGGCGGGACCTTTCGCGAGGGTGGCCGGGGGGGCTCAGCTGGGGGCCTCGGCGCCCTTGCGGGCGTAGAACCACCAGGTCACGACCATGCAGCTGACGTAGAAGGCGACGAAGCCCCACATCGCGCTGGTGACGGCGACCGAGCCGAACAGCGCCGGGATGAAGAAGAAGCCGAAGGCGGCGATGGCGGAGGTGAAGCCGGTGACCGCGCCCGATTCCATCTCGGCCTGCTTGAGGGCCCTGGCGTATTCGGGGGTGCCCTCGGTGAGGCCCTTCAGGTGGGTGCCGCGGAAGATGACCGGAATCTGGCGGAAGGTCGAGCCGTTGCCGATGCCGGAGAAGAAGAACGCGGCGAGGAAGCAGAGGAAGAAGCCGGAGAAGTCGCCGCCGTCACCGCCCGAGGGCAGGAAGGTGATCACGCCGACGATCGAGACGGCCATGCCCACGAAGGAGAGGATGGTGACCCGGGCGCCGCCCCACTTGTCGGCGATCCAGCCGCCGGCCCAGCGGGCGAGCGCGCCCACGGCCGGGCCCATCCAGGCGTAGGTGGCGACCGAGTAGTCCGGGAAGGTGGTCTTGATCAGCATCGGCAGGGCGGCGGCGAAGCCGATGAAGGAGCCGAAGGTGCCGACGTACAGCCAGGTCATCAGCCAGTTGTGCTTGCGCCTGAAGATGATCTTCTGCTGCTTGAACGGGGTGGAGGCGACCTTCAGGTCGTTCTGTCCGAACCACGCGACGGCGGCCAGGACCAGCACGACGGGGACCCAGACGAAGGCGGCGTTCTGGAGGTAGACGGGGGTGCCGTCGGCCTTGTGCTGGGCGGAGCCGATCGCGATCGTCGACCAGGTGATGACGATCGGGGTGAGCAGCTGGACGACGGAGACGCCGAGGTTGCCGAGGCCGCCGTTGATGCCGGTCGCGCTGCCCTTCTTCGCCTTGGGGAAGAAGAAGCCGATGTTGGCGAGGGAGGAGGCGAAGTTCGCGCCGCCGATGCCGCAGAGGGCGGCGATGACGACCATCACGGTGTACGGGGTGGTCGGGTCCTGGATCGCGATGCCGAGCCAGATCAGCGGCACGACCAGGACGATCGTCGACAGGGCGGTGAACCGCCGCTGGCCGATCATCGGGCCGAGGAAGGTGTAGAGGATCCGGGCCGTGCCGCCGGTCAGGCCGGGGATGGCCGTCAGCCAGAAGAGCTGCGAGGTCGAGAAGCCGAAGCCGACGTCCTTCAGGTTGGTCGCCGTGACCGACCAGACCTGCCAGACGACGAAGGCGACGAGGAGGGCCGGGACCGCGATCCACAGGTTCCGGTGGGCGACCTTCCCGCCGATCGACTTCCAGAAGAGCTCGTTCTCCGGCTCCCAGTCGGTGATCGTCCCGCCGGGGCGGTACTGCTCCGTGTCGTACGAGGCGGGTGACCCGCCCGTGGTTCTGCTGTCCTGGACTACGGAACTCATGGCGCTTCCCTGACTTCCCTGACGTCTACGAGCCCTTTCGAGGCCTCTTCCTTGCCTTTCCAGGCTCCGCTTCGGAGCAGGGGGCCATCAGTGCCGATGGTCGCGAGCGGGGACGGGCCTAGGTCGGCTTCCCGGGCGGCCTTAGGTCCCGGCGGGGGCGGGCCTGACGGGCCGTCGGTCGGCCCGGCGGGAAAAGGGGGGTGCCCCCGGGCCCGTGCGACGCCCCTTGGAAGGGGTGTGGGGACGTCGGGGGTACGGGCCGGGGGCAGTTCGGGGGTACGCGTACGGGTACGGGTACGGGTTCGGGGGCGGGTACGTATCCGGGTACGCATCCGGGTCCTGGTACGCCTCTGGAAACGGGGCCGGGCCGGGCTCGGGTACGTCAGTCGCGGTCCGCGGGCGGCACCGGCACCGGCAGCACCGCCAGTGAGACCTCCGGGTCGTCCAGGCTCGCGCCGGTCCGCAGGTCGAACTCCTGCTTGTGCATCGGGGAGGCCACCACCGGCACGCCGTCGCGGCTGCCCATGATGCCGTCGGCGATGACGTCGGCGCCCGAGTACGGGTCCCGGTTGCCCACCGCGTACACCGCGCCCGCCGCGTCCTTGAACAGCGCCGCCTCCGTGCCGTCCGGCAGCACCGCCGCCCGGCCGCGCCCCGGCTCCAGGAACTCCGCTCCCGGCACGTGCCGTTCGAAGCGGGCCAGCGCCTCCGGGTCCGCCAGGACCGCCGCCCACTCGTCGCGGTACGCGGCCACGTGCCGCTCCATCTGCGCCTCCAGCTCGGCGCCGAGGGAGAGCGAGTCCTCGATCAGGACCTCCCTGAGGTGCGCGATCCCGGCGTCGGAGCCGCCGAGCCGCTCCAGCCAGGCGGAGGTGCGCTCCAGGCGTTCGCCGGTCCGGAGGTAGTACATGAGGAAGCGGTCGATCAGCGCGAAGAGTCCGGCCGCGGACAGGTCGGAGGCGAGCAGGTCGGCGTGGCGCGGGGTCGCGCCGCCGTTGCCGCAGACGTAGAGGTTCCAGCCGCCGGCGGTGGCGATGACGCCGATGTCCTTTCCGCGGGCCTCCGCGCACTCGCGCAGGCAGCCCGAGACGCCGCCCTTGATCTTGTGCGGGGCGCGCAGGCCCCGGTAGCGGAGTTCCAGGTCGATCGCGAGCTGGACCGAGTCGCCCTGTCCGAAGCGGCAGAACCTGGCGCCCACGCAGGACTTCACGGTCCGCAGCGACTTGCCGTAGGCCTGTCCGGACTCGAAGCCGGCCGCGACGAGCCGGCGCCAGATCGTGGGCAGGTCCTCCTTGCGCGCGCCGAAGAGGTCGATGCGCTGGCCACCGGTGATCTTGCTGTAGAGGCCGTGGTCACGGGCCACCTCGCCGATGACGATGAGCTGTTCGGCGGTGATCTCGCCGCCGGGGACGCGCGGGACGACGGAGTAGGTGCCGTCCTTCTGGAGGTTGGCGAGGAAGAGGTCGTTGGAGTCCTGGAGCGTGGCCTGCTCGCCTTCCAGGACGTGTCGCAGGCCGAGTTCGGGGGCGAGGGCGCCGAGGACGTTGGCGACGACGGGCTTGCAGACGGCGCAGCCGGACGTCACGGAGCCCGCGCCGCCCGCGCCGCTTGCACCGCTTGCACCACCCTCGCCGCCTGCGCCGCCCGCTCCCCCGGCGCCGTACCGCTCCATCAGCTCGGTGAAGGAGCGGATGTGCTCGGTGCGGACGAGTTCGTACAGTTCGGGCCGGGTCAGGTCGGGGAAGTGCTCGCAGAGGCCGCGCCGCTTCTCGACGCCGGCGGCGTCGAGGACGGCCTGGAGGGTGTGGACGCAGCCGCCGCAGCCGGTGCCGGCCCTGGTGTGGCGCTTGACGCCCCCGATGTCGGTGAGCCCGTGCTCGGCGATCGCTGCGCTCACGGCGCCCTTGGTGACGTTGTGGCAGGAGCAGACGACGGCGTCGTCGGGGAGGGCGTCCGTGCCGGGGAGCGCCGTGCCGCCGGCGGAGGGCGGCAGGATGAACGCCTCGGGCGGGGCGGGCAGCCGGCGTCCGGCGTGGGGCTTCAGGGAGCCGTACGCCTCGGCGTCGCCGACCAGGATGCCGCCGAGGAGCCGCCCGTCGGGGCCGAGGAGCAGTTTCTTGTAGACGCCCTCGCGGCCGTCCGAGAAGACGAGCTCGGTGGCTTCGCCGCCGGCGGCGAAGGGGTCGCCGAAGGAGGCCACGTCGGCGCCCATCAGCTTCAGTTTGGTGGAGGTGTCGGCGCCGGTGAACTCCGTGGTGCCGTCGCCGGCGAGCTGGTCGGCGACGGTCTCGGCCATCTGGTAGCCGGGGGCGACCAGGCCGTAGACGCGGCCGTCGGAGGTCTGGGCGCACTCGCCGATCGCGTACACGTACGGGTCGGTGGTCCGGCAGTGGGCGTCGACGGCGACGCCGCCGCGGTCGCCGACCGCGAGTCCGGCCTCGCGGGCGAGCCGGTCGCGGGGGCGGACGCCGGCGGAGAAGACGACGAGGTCGGCGGGGATCCGCTCGCCGTCCGAGAGCCCGAGGGCGGTGGTCCGGCCGTCGGTGTCGGTCTCGACCTCGGTGGCGCCGACGCCGGTGTGGACGGCGACGCCCATCGACTCGATGGTGGCCCGCAGGGCGGCGGCGCCGCCGTCGTCGACCTGGAGCGGCATCAGCCGGGGGGCGAACTCGACGACGTGCGTGGCGAGTCCGAGGGTGCGCAGCGCCCCCGCGGCCTCCAGTCCGAGCAGTCCGCCGCCGATGACGACGCCGGTCGTGGCGTGCTCGGCGTAGGCGGTGAGGGCGTCCACGTCGTAGAGGGTGCGGTAGGTGAAGCAGCCGGGGGCGTCGGCGCCGGGGATCGGCGGTACGAAGGGGTACGAGCCGGTGGCGAGGACGAGCGCGTCGTAGGCGACGGTGGTGCCGGAGGTGGTGGTGACGGTGCGGGCGGCGGTGTCGACGTGCTCGGCGGGGTCGCCGAGGCGGAGGTCGACGTGGTGGGCGGCGAGGAAGCCGGGGGTGGTGAGGGTGAGCCGGTCCGGGTCGGTGCCGGTGAAGACGGAGGAGAGGTGGACCCGGTCGTAGGCGGGCACGTCCTCCTCGGCGAGGACGGTGACCCGCCATCCCCGCTCGCCCAGCGCGTCGCGCTCGGCCAGTGCCTCCAGGAGGCGGTGGCCGACCATGCCGTGGCCGACGAGGACGAGGGACGGGCGGGAGGACATGGTGACTCCGGGGGTGGGGGCTTCGTCTGCGCCTTGCTCCTCCGACCGTAGGGCGGCCCGGTGCGGCGCCGGGCCCGGAAAGGGCCCGAGTGGAGGGGACTTGCGGCCCGGATCCCCGGGTCGAACGGCGGGGGTGGGCGGGGGCGGCGGGGTCTAGCGTGGAGGCCGGGCCCGGTCGGCGTACGACACCGCCGGACCGGCCCGCCCGCCGAGGGCCCCCGGGGACGGTGCGCCCCCGGGGGCCGTGGCGGCCGGCCCCCGGGAAGGAGCGGCAGGATGCGTGAGCTCGTCCTCGCGGCGCACGGGAGCGCCGTTCCCGGGGCGGCCGCGGCCACGGCCCGGCTGGCGGGGGCGGTGCGGCGGCTGACCGGCGTGCCGGTCACCGTGGCGCACCTCGACCATCAGGTCCCGTCGTTGCCGTGGGTGCTCGCCGGCCGTCCCGGCGCCGTCGTCGTCCCGCTTCTCCTGGGGGACGGGTACCACCGGAGCGTGGACGTCCCGGCGGTCGCCGGGCGGTTCGACTGCCTCGTGACGCCGGGGCTGGGCGGTGAGTCCGCCGTGGCGCTGGCGTTGTGCGAACGGCTGCGGGAGGCCGAGCGGGCGGCGGGGGCGCCGGCGGACGCGGTGGTCGTCGCGGGGGCCGGGTCCTCGCGGGCGGGTGGGAACGGGGGGACTCTGGCGGCGGCGGAGGAGCTGGGGCGGCTGGTTCCGGTGCCGGTGGCCGTCGCGTTCTGTTCGGCGGCGTCGCCTTCGCCCGCGGAGGCGGTGGCACGCGCGCGTGCGGAGGGTTTCCGGCGGGTGGCGGTCGCGGCGCACCTGTTGGCGCCGGGGCGGTTCAGCCGGGCCCTGGAGGGGCTGCCGGGCGCGCACGCGGTGTCGGCGCCGCTGGTGGACCATCCGCGGCTGGCCCGGCTGGTGGCGGCGCGTTACGGGGCGGCGCTCGACCGTCCGGAGGCCGTACCGCTCCGCGTGGCTTGAAAAGCGGGGGCCGCGGCTCTGCTGTGCTGGCTCCATGACACAACCGTTCCTGCCGCTCACCGCGCGCTCCCGTGAGGAGGCGCACCGGACCGCCACGCCTCTGGAGCTCTTCTTCGACCTGTGTTTCGTGGTCGCCGTCGCCCAGGCGGGCGCGTCGCTCGTGCACGCGGTCGCCGAGGGGCACGCGGGCGAGGGCGTCGTGAGTTACGCGATGGTCTTCTTCGCCATCTGGTGGGCCTGGATGAACTTCTCGTGGTTCGCCTCGGCCTACGACAACGACGACGTCCTCTACCGGGTCGTCACGCTCGTCCAGATCGCCGGTGTGCTGATCCTCGCCGCCGGTGTCTCGCGCGCGTTCGAGGAGCACGACTTCCTCGTCGTCTACGTCGGCTACCTGGTGATGCGGGTGGCGCTCGCCACGCAGTGGCTGCGGGCCGCCTACCACGCCTCGTCGGCGGAGGAGCGGACGATGTGCCGGCGGTACGCGGGCGGGGTGCTGACCGTGCAGATCGGCTGGCTGGTGCTGCTGTTCGTGCCGGAGGGTGCGCAGCCGTGGGTGTTCCTGGCGATGGCGCTGGCGGAGATGGCGGTGCCGGTGTACGCGGAGAAGGACGCGCCGAGCACGTGGCATCCGCATCACATCGCGGAGCGGTACGGGCTGTTCACGATCATCGTGCTGGGCGAGTCGGTGGCGGCGGCGACGGTGGCGGTGAAGTCGGGGGTGGTGGAGCACGACGCGCTGAACGAGCTGCTGCCGATCGCGGCGGGCGGGCTGCTGATCGTCTTCGCCGCGTGGTGGATCTACTTCGTGGTGCCGGCGCACGACCGGCTGACGGACAGCCGGCAGGGCTTCCTGTGGGGGTACGGCCACTACGTGATCTTCACGTCGGCGGCGGCGATCGGCGCGGGCCTGGAGATCGCGGTCGAGCAGGCCGTCGGGAAGGCGCACGTCAGCGCGCTGGCGGCGGCCGGTTCGGTGACGATCCCGACGGCGGTCTTCCTGCTCTCCGTGTGGCTGCTGCACGCCCGGTACTTCAAGGTGGGGGTGGCCCAGCAGGCGGTGCTGCCGGGGGCGTCGCTGGCGATCCTGCTGTGTTCGTTCGCGGGCCGCTGGGCGGTGCTCGCGGCGGGTCTGGTGGCGGCGGCGACGGTCGCGGTCGGCGTGACGCTCACCGCACGCGCCCCGGCCACCGGGACGGCCCGCCCCTCCTGAGGTAGGAAGGGGACATGACAGCTGCCTCGCGGTCCTTCCCCGGCGGTCCCGCCGATGACGGTCTCACCGACGTGCCCGGGGTCCGGGTGGGCCACGCGCGCGTGGCGGGGCCGCGGGCACTGTCCGGGACGACGGTCGTGCTCGCCCCGGAGGGCGGGGCGGTGGCCGCCGTGGACGTGCGCGGCGGGGGTCCCGGCACCCGGGAGACGGACGCCCTGGACCCGAGGAACGTGGTGCAGCGGATCGACGCCCTCGTCCTGACGGGCGGCAGCGCCTACGGTCTGGAGGCCGCCGCCGGGGTGATGGCCTGGCTGGAGGAGCGGCACCGCGGGGTGCGGGTGGGGCCCGATCCGGCGCACGTGGTGCCGGTGGTGCCGGCCGCGTGCGTCTTCGACCTGGGCCGTGGCGGCGACTTCGCGGCGCGCCCGGACGCCGCCACCGGTCGGGCGGCGGTGGCGGCCGCCGCGGCGTCCGGGGACCACGCGCGCGTGGCGACGGGCGCGGTCGGCGCGGGCACGGGTGCGGTGGTCGGCGGGCTGCGCGGCGGGGTCGGCACGGCGAGCGTGCGCCTGGACTCGGGGATCACGGTCGGCGCGCTGGTGGTGGTGAACGCGGTGGGCTCGGCGTACGACCCGGAGACGGGGGTCCTGTACGGCAGCCTCTTCGACGGCGGCGGCCTGCCCGTGCCGCCCCCGGCGCCGGTGCGCGCGGCGGCGGCCCGGCGGCTCGCCGAGGCCCGGGCGGCCTCCGTCGCCCCTCCGCTGAACACCACGCTCGCGGTGGTCGCCACGGACGCGGTCCTGACCCGCGCGCAGGCGCAGAAGGTGGCGGGGACGGCGCACGACGGCATCGCCCGGGCGATCCGGCCGGTGCACCTGATGAACGACGGCGACACGGTCTTCGCGCTCGCCACCGGCGTGCGGGAACTGCCCGCGGCGCCGGGGCCGCTCGCCCTGAACGAGATCCTGGCGGCGGGCGCCGACCTGGTGACCCGGGCGATCGTCCGCGCGGTCCTGGCGGCCCCCGGGGGGCAGCGCGGGCCGGGCGGCGACTTCCCCTCGTACGGGGAGCTGTACGGCCCGCCCCAGGGGGCCCGGGAGCCGCACTCCCGTTGACCCGGACGGAAGTTGAGGAGCCCGCGGGTGCGGGAACTTCCGTCGCCGGCCCCTCGTTTTCCGTAACCCCGACCCCGTTGTCGGACCCAGGGACTACGTTAAGCAAGCACCAAGTGACATGCGGCGACGGCCTGGAGACCCTCTTGAACGATCCGCGGGATCACCTCGATCCGTACGAGACGACCGAGACGCACGTCGAGCGGCTCCTCGGCCGGGCGCTCAACTCCTTCGACCTGCCCGACGCGATGGTGGAGCGCCTGGAGTCGGCGCTCGCCCACTCCACCGCGCTGCACTCCTCGCACCACAGCTCGACCCTGAACCGCACCACCTACCGCCACACCTATCTGCTCTCCGACGGCAGCGCCCTCGTCCTGTGGGAGCTCGCGCACAACGCGGGCCGGGACGGCGCCGAGCAGCACGAGCTGTACGCGGAGGAGGCCGAGGCGCGGCTCGCCGCCTCGCGGCTGCCCGCGGGACCGCTGCCGGAGTGGACGGTGGAGCGGGCCGACGGGCGTCCGCTCGACGAGGACGACGACCTGGCGGCGCTCGGAGCGCTGCTCGCCCACCCGATACCGGCCCAGCCCCGGATGTACGTCCCCGACAACTCGGCGGACCACGCCCGCCGCGTCCTGCGCCGCGCGGAGAACGGCGACCGTCCCGGCGAGCGGACCGCCCGCCGGCTGCGGATCGCCTTCGCGCACCACATCACGCAGGTCTTCGGCCGCAACTGCCCCGTGGAGGGCGGCCGGGACGCCGGCTTCACCCTCTACGAGCACCAGTTCCTGCTGCTCGACGGCACCGAGCTGAGCCTCTGGGAGGTCGAGCACACGGCCACCCCCGACGGCCGGCACATGTGCGAGGTGTACGCGTCGGAGGCCGCGGCCCGCGGGGCGATGGAGGCCCGCTCCCGGGTCCGCTGACCCCTCGCCGCCCTCCGGCGGGCCGGCTCAGACCTGGGCCGGCACGCCGAGGGCGCGGACCGCGAACTCCCGGTTGGCCGCGGTCTGCTCGCGGTACGGCGCGGGCAGGTCGGGCAGGGCGAGGAGCCGGTCGCAGGCGGCGAGCGAGGCCGCGTGGTCGCCGACCCAGTAGGCGGTGATCGAGTACTCGAAGAGCAGTCCCCAGCGGTACACCCACGGCTGGACGAAGAGCAGGTCCTCGGTGGGCGCGGGCCGGTCGAGGGCGGTCGTGAGCAGCGCGTGCGCGGTGTGGTGCCGCTCGGCCCTGCGGAGCCGCGAGGCCAGTTCGTACACCGCCTCCAGCCGCTCGGGGCGGGCCTCCCAGGCGCGGACCAGGGCGTCCTGCCCGGTCGGCCAGTCGCCCGCCTCGGCGGCCAGCACCCCGGCCTGGAGCAGCGCGTAGTACACCTCCTCGACCCAGCCGCCCATGGCCGCGCGCCGCTCGTAGAGCCCGATCGCCTCTCCCGTACGGCCCATGTCCCGCATGGTCTGGGCGAGGTAGAAGACCGTCCGCGGATTGCCCGGGTCGCGGACGAGCTCGGCGCCGAGCAGCCGGGCGTCCCGCTCGAACTTGTCGTGCCGCGAGCCGCCGTCGGCGTGGTCCTCGATGAGGAGCGCGTCCAGGTTCCGCTGCTCGTGGTCGCGGTCCGCGGTCAGGTACTCGTGCGTGACGCCCTCGTACCGCCACGGGAGGCTCGCCCGGACCAGCCGTTTGATCCGGTACTCGACCTCGCCCTCGTGGCGCAGCATGTACGCGTCGGCCGTCAGTTCCGGCAGCGGCCCGTCCTGGCGCAGCACGTGGTCGGCGTCGACGAGCAGCAGGTAGTCGGCGCCGCGGGCCCGGGCCCGGGCGATGTTCAGGCTGCGGTTGTGCCCGAAGTCCACCCACGGCTCCTCCACCAGCTCCCCCGGGACCCCGGCGAGGGCCTTCCTGACGAGGTCCTGGGTTCCGTCGGTGGAGCCGGTGTCGGAGATGACCCAGGTGTCCACGAGGTCTCGGACGGAGGCGAGGCACCGCTCGATGACCGAGGACTCGTTCTTGACGATCATGCACAAGCAGAGGGACGGCCGCATGGCAACACCACTTCTCGCGGTTCGGTCGGGGGGCGACGGTAGGCACGGGCCGGTACGGCCATGGCGGCGGCGCGCCGACAGGGGGCTCCGCGTTCCCCGCCGCGTACGCATCCATTCGGCTGGCGCCACTACGCCAGTGCGCTGAGAGTGCTCCGGAGGCCGTCAAGACGGCACGCCAGAGGGCCGATGACCTGATGGGAAGTTCATCCCACGATCCGGATCCACAGCGGGCTCCCCGCGCGGACTCCCCCCACCGGCACTCGCGCCGGCGCCGATGGGCGCCGGCGGAAGAAGGAGCACTCCTATGCGTCCTGACCCCAGGACCCGGCCCCTGCTCGGCCCCCTGCCCCGGCGTCGCGTCTGGCTCGGTGGCGGCGCGCTCGCCTCGGTCGCGCTCGTCCTCACCGGCTTCGCGCCGACCGCTTCGGCGTGGGGCACCCCGCAGGTCCCGGCCGCGGACTTGGCGGTGTCGAACCCGATGACGGACTGCAAGAGCCGGGCCGTCCCGGGCTCCGGGGCGGCCTCCTCCCCTGAGGGGGTCCCGGCGCGGACGGAAGCCGCCGCCGACCCGGCGACGGTGGCGAGCGGCTGTAGGGGCAAGACCGGCCCGACCGGGCCCCGGGGCCCCAAGGGCCCGAAGGGCGACAAGGGCCCGAAGGGCGACAAGGGCAAGACCGGTCCCACGGGTCCCACCGGCCCCCAGGGCCCGAAGGGCGACAAGGGCAAGACCGGAGCCACCGGAGCGACGGGCGCCACGGGTGCCACCGGCGCAACGGGCGCCACGGGTGCCACGGGTGCCACGGGTGCCACGGGTGCCACGGGTGCCACGGGTGCCACCGGCGCGACGGGTGCCACCGGCGCGACGGGGGCCACCGGCGCGACCGGCCCCGTCGGGCCGTGCATCGACGTCGACGCCTACAACCCCGCCGCGAGCCGCGAGGTCAAGGCCGTGCTCAGCGACGGGGTGACCTACGTCGGCATCCGGGACCTCACGCCGACGCTCACGCCGTTCGTCTGGACCGACCTCACCGACCCGATGCTCCACCCCGGGTACCCGCTGACCGCGTGCTCGGTCTCGGTCGCGTCCCAGGCCAACCGCGTCTCCGTCCAGGTGCTGACGCGGGAGGGCGAGGTGTGGGAGACGCTGTGCGCGATCGATCCCGGCACCCCGGACGAACTCGACTGCGTGGGCACCCCCACGGACCAGCTCGGCCCGTGGACCCAGCTCACGACCCCCGGCGCCCTGCCGCTCAACAGGAGCAGCAGGTTCCTCGACTCGCTGAAGAAGTGACCTGAGCCGGTCGAGGGGCGGTGCGCACCGCGGGCG